>CAMWWW010000005.1 GCA_947178015.1 uncultured Clostridia bacterium | reverse complement strand
AAGTTTTTGTAAAAGTTATATTTTCATAGTTTTACATTGAATAAATATTCAATTTTTCATGTTTTGTAGGTATTAAAATGTATAATTATTATATTTTAAACAGCAAATCATACAATTTTTAAAAAGTTATAAACCGGTGTTATTAGTATAAAATTGGAAAAGAAAGAACAACGTGTCTAGCACAATCGAAAAAATAGCGCAGAGAATCACCTATAGTCCTCAAGGCACCTATTGAAAAACGTCGGCGCTTAGCGAGGTTTCTTACGAGCTTAGCGTCCGTTACGTTTTTCACTAAGCGAGAGCGGGGTGACGGAGGACTATAGGCGATTCTTTGCGCGGACCTTTTCCGAAAATGATTACACAAATCGCCTTTACATAAATCTATACATTATCCGAAACAGCGATTTGTATAAGCACTTTCATTGTACAAAAAATCCCTCTGCGTCAAGTTCACCGTGGGTAGGTTTTCTCTTCTCCTCTGGCGGCAGTGTCATATAGTCCCCATATACCACCGTGAGCACTCTGTCATATCCCTTTGGTATCATCGCCGTCATATCCTCAAAGGGTACCTCCAAAACCTGCTCTGAGCCTTCTCTTGGAACAATCATATGCACATAGTCTGGTTGATAATTACTATAATATAAAAGATGGCTTTTCCCCTTTTTCTGCCTTAGGGCCGCTTTTCGCTCCCATCTTATTAATGTTTTCATATCTATGCTGCTTCCTATCCCGGCAAGCAAGATTACTTGAAGCTTCTGCAAAGGGCTGTATTTTGAGAAATCCAGCTTTCTGCGGTGTCCCATCGCCATGCCATAGATTATTTTATTAATCAATATTTGAAGTTTTCTGGCAAATGGATTTTCTGAAATTTCATCAAGAATAAAAATATCCACACAGATATGATTTAATTCTTCTTTATAAAATGCCGTATCCCGGTCTGGCAGCCTTTTTCTGCTGTTCTCGTAGATAAGCTTTGGCGTGAAATCATAAAATGCCTCAATATCTGCAAAATCGGAGGGAAGCCACAGATGAATTCCCTCTGGCAGCTCTTTTTTTGCAACCTTGATAAAACGCTCATAGTCCTTCCGCAAAAAAGCTATGTCCACATCATCATCCCACGGAATAAATCCCTTATGGCGCACTGCCCCGATTAATGTTCCGGCATCCAGCAAATACTGGATGCCATGTTTTCTGCATATCTGATCCACCGTCTTTAGTACTTTTAAGTTTGCCGCCTGTACCTGCTTGATTCGCGTCTCCATCTTTCTGGCTCAGCCTTCCTCCCTCTATACGCCGACTGCCTCACATATTATTTTCCCCATATCATCCAGCATCTCATCCGTCATGCCCGGATATAAGCCTACCCAGAAGGTATCCTGCATAATACGGTCCGTATTTGTCAGATCTCCTACAACGCGATAACCCTCCTGTGTCTTTCTCATCTCGTCAAAGCATGGATGCTTTACCAGATTGCCGGCAAAAAGCATACGTGTCTGTACTCCTTTTCCTTCTATATATGGCACTACTTGATTTCTGTCCACACCCTCGCGGCAGGTCAGCATAAACCCAAACCAGCTTGGCTTTGCATTGCTGCATGCCTCCGGCAAGATAAGTTTCTCCTCTGCGCGTTTTACAGCGGCGTAGAGACGATCAAAATTGTGCCGTCTTCTTTCCACAAAAGATGGGAATTTTTTAAGTTGTGCACAGCCTATCGCAGCCTGCATATCTGTTGCCTTTAGGTTATAGCCAAAATGAGAGTAGACATATTTATGGTCATAACCAAGAGGAAGCTCTCCATACTGCTTGTCAAAGCGATGCCCACACAAATTGTCCCTTCCTGATGGACATGCACAGTCTCTTCCCCAATCCCGGAAGGAGCGTATAATTTTATTTAACAGTACATTGTCTGTATAGACTGCTCCACCTTCTCCCATCGTCATATGATGCGGCGGATAGAAGCTGGAAGTCCCAATATCTCCGATTGTGCCGGTTAGATATTCTTTTCCGTCCATTGTATAGCGGCTTCCAAGTGCATCGCAGTTATCCTCCACCAGCCACAGCTTATGCTTGTCGCAGAATTCTTTGACCGCTTTTAAATCAAATGGATTCCCCAGTGTATGGGCGATCATCACAGCCTTTGTCTTGTCCGAATACGCCTGCTCTAGCATCGAGATGTCAATATTATATTGCGGGATCGTCACATCGACAAATACAGGGACTGCTCCATATTGAATCATTGGCGCCACAGTTGTCGGAAAGCCAGCCGCCACTGTGATCACCTCGTCTCCTCTCTTTATCCTTCTATCTCCTAGAAGAGGGGAAGTCAACGCCATAAATGCGACAAGATTGGCGGAGGAACCAGAATTTACTACAGAACAAAAGCGAACGCCGAGATAGTTGGCAAACTCCTCCTCAAATTGCTCTGTGTATCTTCCAGAGGTAAGCCAAAATTCCAATGCACTGTCTACTAAATTCGTCATCTCCTCCTCGTCATAGACGCGGGATGCATAAGGGATGCGATCCCCCTTTTTATATTCTTTTTTATTGTGATATTTTTTGCAGTATTCTCGCGTGGCAGCAAGAATTTCCTCGCGTGCCTGCGCCTCCGACATATTTTCAAACATAACTTTTTATTTCATCCTTTCTACTGTTGCATGAATAAATTCTTCTATCTGTCTCTCCATACATGCGGGGATATCTCCCCCACTCTGATGGCATTTCGCCCATTCTACTGTTTTTTCAACTGCCTTTTCAATTCCCCACACTGGCTTCCATCCAAAGGTTTTCTTAAGTCTTGAGCAGTCCAACTTTAAAAAATTCGCCTCATGAGGGCCTCCGTCATACCGATCCTCCCATGTAAGCCCCTCTCCCCACGCTTTGCAGAAAAGTGTGGCGAGCTCTCCTGTTGTTACACAGTCATAATCATCTGGGCCTACATTGTAATATCCCTCATAGCGTTTTTCCTCGTACTGGGCTTTGCCAATCTGCAGATATACCATCAGCGGCTCCAGCACATGTTGATAAGGCCTGACAGAAAATGGATTTCTCACAACAACCGGCTCCTTTTTTTGCGCTGCGCGGATGCAGTCTGGTATAATTCTATCATTGGCAAAGTCTCCGCCGCCAATGACATTTCCTGCCCTTGCAGTGGAGATTCGGATCTCTCTCTCCTCAAAAAAAGAACGTTTATAGCTGTGCGTCACCAGCTCTGAGCAGGATTTGCTGTTTGAATAGGGATCGTAGCCATCCAGATATTCGTCCTCGCGGTATCCCCACTCCCACTCCCTGTTTTTATATACTTTATCCGTCGTCACATTAAGAAAGGAACGCACGCAATCCGTCCTGCGGATACATTCCAGAATATTCACCGTGCCCATCACATTTGTCTCGTAGGTGTACACTGGATCTTTATAAGAATCCCGCACTATCGGCTGTGCGGCAAGGTGAAAGACAATCTCTGGTTGTGCCGCCTCAAATATTTTTTGTAAATGATCTCTATCGCGGATGTCTCCAATCACAGAATTCATCTGTCCCTCCACACCCGACAAATCAAATAAATTATCCTTCTCCGGCGGCAGAAGGGAATACCCTGTCACGTTAGCCCCCGCAAGCAGCAGCAGCTTTGAAAGCCATGCCCCCTTAAATCCAGTGTGTCCGGTAAGAAATACGTTTTTTCCTTTATAAAATTCAAGCATTGCCATCCTCACTTCCATATTTTCCATGGTGCATGTCCGGTCTGCCACATCTCCTCAAGACGCTGCATCTCCCTCTGCGTGTCCATGCACTGCCAGAAGCCATCATGATAATAGGACTTTAGCTGTCCCTCCGCCGCCAGCCTTTGCAGCGGCTCTCTCTCAAATACCGTGTCATCTCCCTTGATATAATCAAATATCTCCGGGTTCATCACCATAAAGCCGCCGTTAATAAATGTTGCGTCAGCGGCATCCTTCTCACGGAAGGCACGTATCGTATTATCCTTATCAATATCCAGCACACCCTTCATCTGAGCAAAATCTACCGTGGTAAGTGTAGCAGTTTTTCCATGTGATTGGTGAAACTCCAGAACCTTCTTTATATCTACATCACTGACAGCATCTCCGTAGGTCAGCATAAACGGCTCGTCTCCCACATAGCTCTGTATGCGCTTTACTCTTCCTCCAGTCATAGTATGCAGGCCAGTGTCCACCAATGTCACCTTCCACGGCTCGGAATAGTTGTTGTGCACCTCCATGCTGTTGTTTGCCAGATCAAATGTGACGTCTGAGGTGTGCAGAAAATAATCAGCAAAAAATTCCTTCACTACATACTGCTTATAGCCAAGACAAATGATAAATTCATGGAAGCCATACTCCGAATAGATCTTCATAATATGCCACAGAATCGGCTTTTCCCCAATCTCTATCATTGGCTTCGGCTTTAAGTGGCTCTGCTCGCTGATCCTTGTCCCAAATCCACCTGCAAATATAACAACCTTCATCCGCCCTTCTCCTTTTCTTTTCCAATTTATGGTTTCCTCTATTGAATTGCTCCAAACACCCTTACACACAGATTATACTCCTGCGGATACTCTCTTACCATGGCAAAGGCATCCTCTGCCCTTTCCCTATCCTCTGTGCGGTACAGGCTGATACAATTTCCTGCATCCCCATCATAACAACAGAAATCGATTCGGTAAGTCTTTCCCGGCTGAACAGGGATTTTTCCAACATCAAGCTTTACCCAGCCATTATCTTCAAATTCTGCCGTGTCAAGCGTCGTGGTATAAATTAGATTATCTCCCTCATATTCCACCAGATTCACTTCAAGCTGCACCTCATTCTTTCTCGCATAGGTGGCAACCTTAAAGTCAATCCTCTCCACAAATGGCTGTTCCGCGATAAATACCTGCGACATGCGGCTGGCAATTAAAGGCAGCTCCACTTGATAGGATGGCCCTGTATTTAAGGAAACATAGGGCGGCATCGCCGCCACAATAAAACAGGCGACAGCCGGAACCAAAAAGATAGCAAGCCCTCCCAGAAAACGAGCCCGAATCCACCCAATACAGGAATCTACACTGCTGCTGACGTTCCCGTTGCAATATTTTGGATGCTTAAATAGCGCAACCGCAATCATAAGCGTGGTAAATAAGCTTCCTATCATATTCATGTCCGTAATGCCAAAGATCTCCCGCATACTAAGCTTGGTTCCGATATATTTGTAGATATAATTCCCAAAAACGCCCCATGTAAACAGCTCCTGATCCACATGATCCGGCCAAATATTGACCGTATAGATCATAAACATCAGCATCATCAGGATGTCTAACACCATAAAGATCTTTGTGTCCTTATTTAAGAAAGAGGACATCACCCAGAAGGGCACGGCAAATAACAGCCACTGCGGATGCCACTGGGACAGACCAAAGATCACTGCTATCACCAGACAACCAAAGTAAAATGCCCATTGGGACAACTCACTTTTTGTCTTTGGATTGGTAAAATATGCCCATGCACAGATGCCACAGAACAGCATAAGCACAAGACTGAGATGTGCTGCCCCAGTATCAATTCCCGCCTGATAGACATACCCGGTCGGTCCAAAGCCAAGCACATACTGCCGAAACAGAGGACTGTGAAAATAAAAAGCAAATTCAAGTACATAGCAGAGTGTCACACCCACCATATCCCGCACAATGCGGAAAACATTTTTCTCCTTCAACAATAAAAGAGGAACAAAGATAAGCAGCGAATAATATTTAAACGGCAAAGACAACGCAAAAAACAACACAAACAGCCGCCGGTTATCTTTGAGATAGTAATAGATACCAAGCAAAATCAGAAATACTGTAAAAATATCATACTGCCCAAACATAAACTGGCTGAAAAATCCAATCGGCGTTGTGAGAAAAACATAAGCGCAGAGTTTGCTTTTCTTTGTTCCCATACCAATCACGGATGCAATTTTGTAGATCAAATACCCGGATACCAGATACAGCGATACGGGGAGCAGCTTATACCACATAAGCACAGCCGTATTTGCCGCAAATCGCTCTGGGCATGTGACAATTCCCAGAAGCTTGATTGGAATATTCCAGACGGCAAACACCAGATATGTGCTTGGCATATAACTGCCCCACATATTATACTGGTAGGCGTCCCATTCATAAAAATCCCAAAAATGCCCCTGAAGATAGCCATACGAGCAGCCTGCCGTATGCATAATATCTCCCTGCTGAAAGGTCAAAAAACACACCACAGCAAGAGCGGCAAATATTATATAATCAATTTTGTGCAGCGGTTTCTCTGTCATAAGCCTCATCCTTCTGATTCTATTTAACCTCTGTTTTTCCGATACAAGCGGATACAGAGATTATAATTCTGTGCAATTCCCGATTCCATATAGTAGGTTGTCTCATCAACCTGAGCCTCTGTGCGGAACAGACATACCGTATTTAATATTGTCCCCTGAGGACAGACAAAATCAATACGATACTGTGTACCTGCCTTAAGCTGCCCTTCCTTAATGGGAACAGATACCCATGCATTATTTTTAAATTTGCTGGTATCGTATACCACTGATGTGATTTCCTTTCCCGTCTCCATCTCCGATATCGTTACATACAGCGGGACTGTATTAATTCTTGCATAAGTTCCCTGATAGAACTCAACCCGGACAATATCATCCTCCGCCGCTGTAAAAACCTGCGTCACCGTATCTCCAATCATTGGTACCTCCGGCCTGCCATTGGATATGTCCAGACTGAGATAAGGAGGAAGGGCTGCCACCAGATAACAGATAACGGCCGGCACGATAAAAACTGCGATTCCTGCCAAAAATCGAATATGAAGCGCCCTCATTCCTTTTGGGATCACCTGCATCAGATTTCCCTGCGCAAATGGAGGATATTGAAACACCGCTGCCACTGTCATCAGAGCGGCAAAAATTGTCCCAGATATATTATTATTCTTCAGAGGATAGAGATCCCACATCCGAAGCTCCCGGTTTAGATAGGGCATCACCTCTTTGCCGTACATATTCTTTCCAAGGATTCCCCACTCAAACATCGCCTGATCCGCATTATTGATGTAGATTCCACACAGGTAAATGCAGAAGAATAACATCATCAGCACATCCAGTGCCCAGAACACCTTCGTATCCTTGTGGAGCATCGCCCCCAGAACCCAGAACGGCACGGCAAATAACAACCACTGCGGATGCCACTGCGCCAGCCCAAAAATCACTGTACAGGAAAGTGTGGCAAAAAAGCACATCCACTGCGCAAAAAGCACCTTCCCCGTAACATTTTTAAAATACGCCCACGCGCAGATCAGACAAAAGGCGCATATAACAAGGCTCAAATTCGTAGAGCCAGTGGGAAGCGATGCGCTGTACACATACTCTGTCGGCGTAAAGCCAAGCACATAATCTCGAAAAATCTCACTGGGGAAGTAGAATATAAGCTCCACCGCATAAGGGATCGCGACCAGCACCATATCTCGGATAATTTTCCAGATATTTTTCTCTTTCAGCAATAACAGCGGCACAAAGACCAAAAGCGGAAAATATTTAAATGGAATTGCCAGCGCAAAAAACAGCACAAACCGAAAGCGATCCTCCCGCAGATAATAGTACACGCCAAGCAATGTAAAAAATACGGTAAAGCTGTCATACTGTCCAAATAAAAACTGGCTGTAAAATCCAATTGGCGCGGCGAGAAAAGCATACATGGCAAGCTTTGCTCTGCCCTCTTCTATGGACAGCTCCTTTATAATCTTATAGATCAGCACCGACGATCCAAGGTAAAACAAAGTGGGAAGCAGCTTATAATACATCATCAGCCAATAAGATACCTCCAGCTTTGGCTCGTTTAAAATGCCGAAAAGCTTTACTGGAATATTCCAGATCGCAAATAGAATATAGGTGCTCGGCATATAGCTTGCATACATATCTGCCTTTTCTACATTCCACTCATAAAAATCAAGAATATGCCCCTGAAGATACGCGAAGGAGCACCCCCCTGTATGCCGGATATCCCCCTGCTGAAATACCAGATAACAGATCACGGCACAGACGGCAAATAAGATAAAATCCTTTTTTTCTGCAATCTTTTTCATAATTACCCTCTCACATGGCAAACAGCATTACCGCAAGCATCCAAACCACACAAAGTGCCGCTCCCGCCAAGAACCGCGCGCGCAGCCAGCCAGTGCAGATCAGCGGCAGCTCCTCCGCCTTCTCCGCAAGAAATGCTGGATGCTTAAAGCCCACAATCACCAACAGCAGAATCGTATACAAGGATGCCACCATATCAATGCCGCCAAGTTCTAATCTTTTGATTGCAATATAAGCAGCAAGCAGCCCAGCCCAGCCAATATCCAATATCATAAAGATACGGATATCCTTGTGCAAAAATGCTCCCAGCACACTGATTGGCACCAGCAATAGAAAAAACTCTGGCTTCCAATTTGTCAGACATAACGTAACCGTGCCGGAAAACCCAACAAAAAGCACCGCATAGCCCGCAAGCTCCTTCTTCGATCTCGTATGTGTAAAATAAGACCATCCAAGAATCAATATCCAGAAAAATATCACATACTGTATCACAAAAATTCCAATATTAAGTCCAGCCTCAAAATTTGCATTAATATCAAGAAGCTTAACATTCTGAAATACGATAGGGTGATTCTGGTAAATTAGACATTCCAGCAAAAACGGGATCGCTGCCAAAACAATATCCTCGCATAATCTTCGCAGCCTTTTCTCTTTTAACAACAAAAGAGGCAGAAACAACACCCAAATATACTGCAAGCAGCCTATCGCGATGGCAAAACAACCGACGAACCCCCAGCGATTGTTCCTCAGATAAAAAAACAGGCCGAGCATCACGAAAAACAGAGGGATTGCCATAACGCTCCAGTAGGAGAACTGCAAAAAGAACCCCACTGGCATGGTAAACGCCGCAGCCGCACACAGCTTTGCTTTTTTCTTTCCCATGCCAATTTCACAGGCTATCTTGTACACCAGATAAGCGCTGGACAGATAGAAAAGCGTTGGCAGAAGTTTATACCACAAAAGTACATAAAACGGCACCTCCGGCATAGGATAGCGCACCAGAAATGTAAGCTTAAGCGGCAGATTCCATATCGCATAAATCACATAGATAAGCGGCATATAGGACAATTCCCTTATTCCACATTCCCTGCCATATTCATAGAAATCCAGAAAACGGCGGTTCAGATAGCCAAAGCTCGCTCCCGCCGTCTGAACTAACGATTCCGCATCACAAAATAGAAGCATGGAAAGCAACACTGCCAGCACCACAAGATACTCTGCCACAGTAAAGGGCTTCACAGGTCTAATAAGCTCCCCAGCATCTTCCTTCAGTACTTTAAGCAAATGAAACTCCTTTTTCAAATTCCTGTTCATCCTTTCCCGTTCATCCTTTTCCCACAATCTGGGCATTGCAGCTCTCCCTATCCTCTAGGGAACTATATTTATAGTATAATCTGCACTGTCCAAAGAAAAATTGCGATTATAATAAGGGTCTCCCGATTCCAGCAGCTCCCGATAGCGCTCTCGGAACATACGAACCTCATTTTCAAAGCGAATACGCTTTTCCTCCGTATTTTCAAAGCCTCTGGAACGCGATTCATAATGCGTCAGCTCCGCATAGGGATTAAACACTACCAACAGACCCTTTTCGCGGATGCGCAGACAAAAGTCAACATCATTAAATGCAACCGTAAATCTCTCATCCAATCCATTCAGCTCGTCAAATAATGCCTTTCTCACGAGCAGACAAGCCCCCGTCACAGCGCTTACATCCTGCGCATAGTAGAGCTTTCCCATATATCCCAGATTCTCTTTCGGCACTCCATAATGGCTGTGCCCCGCAGCGCGGTGCGCGCCAAGCCCTATCACCACCCCGGCATGCTGCACGGTATCATCGGGATAATACAGCTTCGCTCCCACGGCTCCAACATCGGAGCGTTGTCCATACATAAGAAGCTCCTCCAGCCAGTCGCTGTTGATAACCTCTGTATCATTATTTAAGAGCAGCAGATACTCCCCTTTTGCAAATCCTGCACCAAAGTTATTGATTGCAGCATAATTAAAACCTGCATCCCATTTTACCACAGATACGTTGGGCAATGTATTAAGATATTCATAATATTCAAATGTTTCTGCATCCACACTGTTGTTCTCAATAATTATAATCTCAAAATTCCGATAGGAGGATTGATCAAAAATCGAATCGATGCATCGAGTCAGATCCTCCACATGATCCTTATTTGGAATTAAAATCGAGATCAGCGGTTGGATTGTCAGCTTATAATGAACACGATATATGGTAGGAAATGCCTTTGTGCTCTCCACCGTCGCCTCAATCCCTAAAGAAGCAAGATGATCCCGCACCACACGCTTTCCTGCCTCGATAGCATATGGTTTCGAATTAATATCGGAGGCAACAGAATTTGGATGGGAGCGCCAGTAATACAACAGCTTTTGAATATGTCTCACCTTCCTAGCCGCCTGTGTAAGCCTAAGAATCAGATCATGATCCTGACTGCCATCATACTGACGGAAGGTTCCTGCCTTCTTAAGAAGCTCTGCATCAAAAACAGAAAGATGGCAGATGTAATTATTTGCCCGAAGATTATCGATTGCATAATCTGGCTTAAAATGGTATGTGATAATATTTCTAATATCATTCCCTTCAAAAGTCGCCTCATCGGTATAGATATAATCGGCATCTTCCTCGCAGATCGCTCTCATACACTCATACAATGCACTTGGATGCAGAATGTCATCATGATCAAACAGTGCCATATATTCCCCAGTAGCCATCTCAAAGCAGATATTGGTATTCCCTGCAATTCCTTGATTTTCTATCTTTTGATAACGGATACGAGAGTCCATCTTGCACATCTCACCACAGTATTCTCCCACCTCTTTGTGGGCGTCGTCACTGCCATCCACAAGACACAGCTCCCAATTCCTGTAAGTCTGCTGCCTGCAAGAATCTATCATCTCATCCAAAAAGCGAATCGGCGTATTGTAAAGCGGCACTAAGATACTAAAACGGATATTTTTCCGAAACTGTGTATTCTCCTGCTCCCGCCTAACCCCATCCGGCAAAAGGACACGATTCCACTCGCCTTTTCCCGTCCGCTTCTGTCTCTGTTTTCTCCACATCCGCCGAACACTGCCCGCCAGTCCATATTTTCCCAGCACATTTTTAACACGCTTAAGCTTGCGAAAGACAAATCTCGCCGGCTTTAATGACCTCCAGACAATAGAATTCTGATAATGGTCCAGCGCCTTGATAAGCTCTCCCTTCTCGCGCTCAAGCTGTCCTACCTGCTCCTTTATACCACGGATGTCAAGCAGCTCTTTTTTATAGTCCTCAAGCTGCCTGTAATATAATTTCTTATAATGCTCCGCCAACATGCGGTCCTTATCTGTCTCCGTCATATTCCATGATACCTTTCTGCCGTTACAGCACATCTGCAAAATGCTTTTCCAGCTTCTTAAAGGTCAGTGTCCCCGCCATTCCGATAAGCAGCGTCACTGCCCAAAAATATAAGGTCCACTCCCCTTTCTCCCAAAACCAGACCTTATCAAGAAATGCATCCCGATAGCCACTTGTAATATAGTAAATGGGATTTAGCTTAAGGATGCGGTGTATGCCGGGCGTCAGCCAATTCATATCATGAACATCCCACATAATCGGCGTCAACCACATAAAAAACTGCAACAAAATATTAACAATCTGTCCCAAATCCCGAAAGAAAACCACCATAGAAGCCGTGATATAGGACAAACCCAGCACAAGAACCACAGCCGCAAAACTGTAGTAGACAACCTGAAGCATATAGATATGAGGCGCCATCCCAAAACAAAAGTAAATCCCAGTTAAAAGAGCAACAAAAAACAGATGCACATAGGCCGCTGATATAATCTTCACCATGGGAAGCACACTGATCTTAAACACGACCTTTTTCACCAGATAGGAAAACTCCATCAAGCTGTTTGTAGCACTCAATAATGCCTCCTGAAAAAACAGATATGGCACGATTCCCACTGTCAACCAGAGCGCAAAGGGCACATTTCTTTTCATTCCCTGCTTAAATCCCACCTGAAATACCAAAATATAGATAGAAACCGTGACTATCGGCTGCACAAACGCCCATATAATTCCCAGATAAGAAGCCGCGTACCGGCTCTTAAAATCCTTGTTCGCCAGATCAAGAATAAGGCTCCGGCTTCGGTACACATCCCGAAACCAGCCGGATGCCAGCCCCCACGCTTTTCCTACTCCATTTTTTATCCTTCCCATGCCGTTATCCCTTACGCCTATGCACAATATTGCCAATCTTCCGAAGTGGAGAGGTAAATCTCCAGCTTGTTGAGCCCAACAGCTCCTGAAGACTGCCGGAGACAACATTTACCTGATCACGAAGCACTTCATTCTCCGCCTTTAACGCATGGATCTCCCGCAGTGCAGACTGATACTGTACTTCCTTCTCCTCCAGCTTCGTCTCATATATCTTGTACTCGTTTTGCATATATTCCCATATCCCTTGAAAATACTCTGCTATCGCATTTACCATCAAGGCGTCTATTGTGACATAGCGGAATACAAAGGTTACATGATGAAATCTTCGTCCCTCAGCAGGTGCATAGACTGCCAGCGGATCGGCTGTGGTAAAGATATATTTATCCTTATCATGATAAGAATCATTGCCCTCCATATAATGAAGGGGCTTTTTCTCCTCCCCTATCTGATCCGATGCCTCCACCATCTCTATCATACACGGGGCATTAAATGGATCAATGCGGATGCTCCTCACGCCCTCCGGCACGTCCAGCTCCAGCTTCTGAAGCCCTCTGGTATCCTCCACTGGATAGGTTCTCGCCATATCCTCTGTAAAACCGTCGCCCTGATTCATAAAGATCTGGATATAATATGGATGTGCCCCGCTCTTAATATAATTTTCCGTTTCCGACACAAACTCGGCACCCTTCTTTACCTCATAGACAAATTGATAGATGTCTCCGTAGGGGCGCAGCTTCCAGAAGCTCTCATCAATCCCTGCCACCGCCTGATACGTCGTCTCTATCTCCGTCGATCCCACCGGCGCATAAGTTGCAAACCGCTTTGCCACGGTAAATCCGGTGCGGTTCATAGCATGTTCCACACTGTTCTTGGTAAAAAAATGAATGTGGGTATTATCCAAAAGTCCTACCTTGGTATATTCAAATTCATGATTTAACAGATTAATAAGCACCGAATTATGCCCCAGATTCGGCACAGAAAAAAGTATGGAGCCATCCTGCTTTAACAGACTCTTTGCCTGTATCAGCACCTTCTCTGGATCATGCAGATGCTCTAACACATCCGCAAAGGTAATATAATCAAACCGGATATTTTCAAAGCGCTTCATCCACGAAAAGGTTTCAATATCATCCACCACCAGATCCTCTCCATAGCGCAGCGCCTCCTTGCCTGCCTTCTCATCAATCTCCACCAGATAGATCTTACAATCAAGAGCCTCCTTTAGATACCTTGTCATACGCCCGTTTGCCGGGCCAAACTCCAGCACCGTGGAACCTCTTTTTATCTGGTTGATAATCAGAGAAAGAGAATTTGTATTCACCATGTCCAAGTCAAAATCATATTTTGATTCTATCATTCTGCCCTCCACGCCGGAGCGTCTGCGGCACAAGTATGCCGCCAGTGATGATTTAAAACCACCACACCCTCCGCAATATAATCCATCAAGACAAAGAATTTCTTTATCTGGGACTTATAATCAAAATTCACCGTCGCTGTTCTGTCAAATAACGCTGTATCAAAATAATAATTTCCCCCAGTCAAATTAAAGCCGTCATAGGTCAGAGACACACTATTCTGTCCCTTCTTCCATGGGATCTCCACATGATCCAAAAGCGTGTTTAAACCACAGATATATTCCTGATCAATGCTTCGGATCGCCACGCCAAGCACAGGCCCTGCTACCTTCTCATCATACACTTGATAGACCACCTGAAGCGTCACATCCTCGCCCTGATGTATCTCAGAGATCTCCTCGCCCTGTTGATTCAATAAGATCACTTTTTCGATCTCTGCAATCACATGCTCCTCTCTCTTAAGAAGCTCTTCTTCCTTCTCTTGTGCCTCCTCCTGAGATTGTATATCCGTCAGTGCTTGGTATTCTTCCAGCTTAAGCCCGCTTTTTAAGAAATCCGTATATTGATCCGTCACCACTTCCGCAGCGCCGTCCATCACCATATCGCCCTCATTGATCCATATCACACGGCTGCAAAAACGCTTAATCATATTGACATCATGGCTGACAAACAGGATTGTTTTCCCCGCCTGCATAAATTCCATAAACTTATCCATGCATTTCATCTGGAACCTTGTATCTCCCACCGCAAGCGCCTCGTCCACAATTAATATCTCCGGGTCCACATGAATCGCCACCGCGAAGGCCAACCGCACAAACATGCCGCTGGAATAGGTTTTTACCGGCTGCCAGATAAATTCTCCAATATCGGCAAAGGACACAATGCTGTCGATCCGCTTTTCCATCTCCTCCCGCGGGATTCCCATAATGGTCCCATTCAGATAGATATTCTCCATCCCGGTAAAGTCCATATTAAAACCGGCGCCTAACTCAAGCAGCGCCGAGATCCTGCCATTTATCTGCTTGGTGCCGTCCGTCTGGCTCAACACACCTGTCAGAATCTTTAACAACGTAGACTTCCCGCTGCCGTTTTTGCCCACAAATCCCACGGATTCCCCTCTCTCTATCTGAAAAGAGATATCCTTCAATGCATAAAAATCTCTGGAATATTTTTTGTGGGATAAGGAAAAGGTTTCTTTAAATCGATCCTGCGGCTTATTGTACAGTCTATAGATCTTGGTGATATGCGCAAGGTTAATCACTGTTTCACCCATACATCCGTCTCCTGCTTATAAAAGACTCTTGATTCCCGGCCATTTTTGATCCTTCTCTGAGAATACAAGCTCCATGCCCTCTGGTATCGGCCACTGAACACCAATCTCTGGATCATTCCATATCAGCCCGCCCTCATCATTGGGATGATAAAAATCTGTACATTTGTAAGCAAACTCTGCGGTATCCGACAATACCAGAAAACCATGCGCAAAATTCTTTGGTACAAAGAACTGCTTCTTGTTCTCTGCCGACAAAATTACACCATACCACTTTCCATAAGTTTTTGATCCGGGGCGCAAATCCACCGCTACATCAAACACCTCTCCGCTGACCACGCGCACCAGCTTATCCTGCGGATATTCCTTCTGAAAATGCAGTCCCCGCAGCACGCCCTTTCTTGAGCCGGACTGATTGTCCTGAACAAAGGTCACATCAATCCCTGCTTCTTTAAAGTCCATCTCATTATAAGTCTCTACAAAATAGCCTCTGGCATCTCCAAACACCGTCGGTTCAATTACCTTCAACCCTTCAATTACCATGCCATCACATGCGCAATCTGTCACTGTAATCTTTCCCATCGCTCTTCCTCATTTCCGTGTAAATTCTATAATCCTTCTGCAACCTCAACCAAATATTTTCCATACGCCGTCTTCATAAGCGGCTCTGCTAACTTCAAGAGCTGCTCCTTTGAGATAAACCCTCTCTTATAAGCGATCTCCTCAATGCAGGAGACATACAGTCCCTGTCTTTTCTGAAATGCCGCGACAAAATCCGCCGCATCCAAAAGCGCATCATGATTTCCTGTATCCAGCCAAGCAAAGCCACGCCCCAGCGTCTCTACATGAAGTGTTCCCCTGTTTAAATATTCATTGTTCACGCTGGTGATCTCAATCTCCCCGCGCTTGGAAGGCTTGACATTTTTCGCAATCTCAACGACATCATTATCGTAAAAATAAAGTCCCGGCACCGCATAATTGGACTTTGGCTTCTCTGGCTTCTCTTCTATGGAGATCGCCCTGCCGTCCGTGTCAAATTCCACTACACCATACTCTCTGGGATCTCTCACATAATAACCAAAGATCGTCGCGCCCGGCTCCTTTTCCGTCCGCTCTGCGACACGCTTCAGTACAGCAGAAAAACTCTGCCCATAGAAAATATTATCTCCCAAAATCAGCGCCACATGATCGGTTCCGATAAATTCCTCTCCAATAATAAAAGCGTCCGCAAGTCCTCTCGGCGATTCCTGAACTGCATAGGCAAGCTTCATGCCCAACTGACTTCCATCTCCCAACAGCTCCTTAAAAACCGGCAGATCCCGCGGCGTAGAGATAATTAACACCTCCCGTATGCCCGCAAGCATTAAAATAGAAAGTGGATAATAGATCATCGGCTTGTCATACACGGGCATAATCTGTTTACTAATTGCTTTCGTAAGCGGGTATAAGCGCGTTCCCGATCCGCCGGCTAATATAATTCCCTTCATGCTAATCCTCATTTCTGCGCTGCTTTTTGCGCATAAAGCAATGTTGTGGCAGCAGCGCGCAGACACAAATTGCCGTGTGAAAACTATAGGTTTCACACCACCTTCACACCTAAACTTCTACACAAAGACATCTCCCTATAAGCCTGATTACAGGGAGACATCCTTTTCCATATGGGATATTATTCAGTTATTCTGTCATGGTACATCTCATCGTAATACTTCTGATAATCGCCGCTCGTCACATTCTTCATCCAGTCCTCATTTTCAAAGAACCATGCGATCGTCTTCTTTATTCCATCTTTAAACATTGTCTCTGGCTCCCAGCCAATCTCCGCTTTGATTTTATCAGGAGCGATCGCATACCTTCTATCATGTCCCTTTCTGTCCTCCACATAAGTGATCAGATCCTCGCTTATTTTCCGCTTTCTCGGATCTGCATCCGGGAGCATCTCCTTCAAGGTATCCAGAATAATATGGATGATCTCAATATTCTGCTTCTCATTGTGTCCGCCAATATTATAGCGCTCGCCCAGACGTCCCTTCTCCTGAACCATATCAATCGCTTTCGCATGGTCATCCACATACAGCCAGTCTCTGACGTTCTTTCCATCGCCATATACGGGAAGCTTCTTTCCCTGAAGTGCATTATTAATAATCAATGGTATCAGTTTCTCCGGGAACTGATACGGCCCATAATTATTGCTGCAATTTGTGATATTGGCAGGAAACTTATAGGTATCCACATAGGACTTTACCAGCATGTCCGAAGAAGCCTTGCTCGCCGAATATGGGCTGTGCGGGTCAAGCGGCGTCGTCTCATAAAAATAACCATCTCCATCAGGAAGAGAACCATATACCTCATCTGTCGAGACATGCAGAAATCTCTTATCTGGCTTGTAGGTGCCATCCTTCTGCTCCCAGCTCTCCTTCGCCGCATTTAACATCACCAAGGTGCCAAGAACATTGGTCTGTACAAAAACCTCTGGATTCACAATGCTTCTGTCTACATGGCTCTCCGCCGCAAAATGCACCACCCGATCAATCTCGTTCTCAGCAAAAATCCGACGAATACTGTCCGAATCACAGATATTCGCCTTCACAAAGGTATAATTGGGATTCTCCTCGATTCCCTTTAAATTCTCCAGATTTCCCGCATAGGTCAGACAATCCACATTAATAATACGGATGCTGTCACCATATTTGCGGAACATATAATGAATATAATTAGAGCCAATAAATCCTGCTCCGCCTGTCACCAAATATGTCTTCATCATTTCCCTCATTTCTTTTGCACGATTCTGTGCATATGATTCACCTTCCATGTTACCTCTACAAGATTGTACCATTTTCCAAATATTTCTTCAACTACTTTATTTTTTCTCTGTTTACAACTTTTGGAAAATAGAATAATCATTTTCCTTCTGTCGGCGTTCGTACGGCCATCACCAAATTGCGCTTTTTCTGTGTTCCTGCCACTTTCATATCTGGTGCAAGCACACAGTTTTGTGTTGTGTATACCGTTACCGCCTGATTGCCCGACTTGGCATCGCTGAACAATCTAATATGGCAGTCTCCGGTCTGCATGCCCTCTGTCTCAAAAGAGATAGCGACATCTTCATTGTTTTTCAGGCTCTGGCAATCGATCTTATATGCTTTTCCATAACCATTGTCCTGTGTGATCTCTACATATAAGCTGACGGGATTTTTTCTTTTGTAGGTGGAAACCTTGATCTCCACGGCAAGCTTCTTATGTTCCAGCATTTCATCTGTTACAGCAAAATCCTGCTCCACCACAAATCCATCCAAGAGATACCCTGCCGGCTCCATCCCATATGGGGCACTTCCAGAGTCCGCATATTCTGCCAGATACCCCTGACTTTTTAGCTGGTGATGGAGACTTGCTGATCCAATCTGATGAAATATATTCTTCTCTCCTCCAGCAAGAGCCTCAAAGCCTGCTCCCGCCGCCATAAGTAATAAAAATAAGGGCAGCGCAACACTTACCATTTCACCTTGTATCTGGATCTTTTCTCTTTTTGTGATAGAACAAATTCCCTCCGCCAAGGGAAGCGCCATAAAAGGGATAATACCTAAATAGTATCCCGCCTGATAACCTCCAATATACCCACTTAAAGTAAAACTTCCTTGAAGAAACGAAATCGCCGCCATTATCACAAGTCCTATGCTTATCGACGCATACAGCGCCGTGTATTTGCTCTTTCCTCTTTCTTCTGATCTGCCCTTCAGCATCCCCTTTAGACATGTGATAAACACAAATAAAACAGATGCAAAAATTAGAACAAACAGCAGACCACCTTGCCAACTATCTGATATAAATCCAACCTTAGGCCGCCATGCTTCCACGGCTGCCGTCCTATTGACATTGGACGGCACGCTGCCGAGACGGACAAATAGCAAAATAAGAAATAATACCACAGCCAGATAGACAGGAATGGTCAATAGAAAACGATAATTACGTAGCATACCATGACTTTTATTCCAAACAACATCAAAAACAATCATGCCAACCAGCAGAATCGTGATAAATCCTGCTGTTGTCAAGCTGCTCATCGCCGCCAAAGAAAATCCCGCCGCAACCAATACATAAGTCAAGAATCCTCGTTTTCTTTCATAATGACGCAAAACCCCCAACACAAAAATCGCTACTCCCAGATTGGCAAGATTTTGGTTGGAAATGCTGGAGCCAAACACCGAAAGCATCGGCAAAAAGGAGGACGCCACAGCATATATCCCATGAATCATACAGGAACCTGTCAGCCTGCCAAGCCGTGTGCAGCCAATATAGAGAATCAAGAGCATCACAAGCCCTGTCAGATAGAGATTTACCGTTCGCAGCCGCTCCTGATCTACATATACATAATGCTCTTCCTCCGACTGTCCTGTGACAAGCCCTCCTATCAGGCGCAAAAACAAATAATAAAGAGGCGGATTTTTTAGGTAACTCATGTCATCCAAAATCACATACCGGCTAATACCATCCTCCAATTCCACCCTTTCTTCACACAAGCCCATTTTTTCAAATTCAGGAAGCAGCTTTCCCGGATTTTCCTCCATATAAGCAAGATAGGAAATATGTGCCTCCTCATTCGGCATATAACCAAGCGTCTCCCTGTAATAGAACATTCGAAATAGAAAAAATAAAAATACCAATCCATAGACTGCAAAAATAGCGCATTTTCTCATATCAGTTCCCCATTTTCTTAAGCTTGAGTACATTAAGATACAACTCAAAAAGCTGCCTGTGCCTCTTCCCCACCACATCCAGAATCACTCCACAGCTAAGCAGCAAAAGCCCTGATACCATCAGAAAGCCGGAAACAATCAGAGTTGGAAATCTAGGCACCACATGTGTCTGAACATATTCCAAAAGCACCGGAAAAAACATCCCCATACTCACAAGCATACAAATAATGGACAATATGCCAAAAAATTCCATCGGCCTATAGTCCTTAAACAAAGCAATAATGGTTCGTATCACGCGGATGCCATCCTTCACCGTATTTAACTTCGACGTGCTTCCCTCTGGCCTGTCTCGGTATTCCACCGGAAGCTCTGTCACACGGAAATTTTTATCCAGCGTGTGGATGCTCATCTCCGTCTCAATCTCAAAACCTTTGGAAAGTACTGGAAAGCTTTTTACAAATTCCCAGCTAAAAGCGCGGTAGCCAGTCATAATATCGCGGATATGACTGTGGAACAGAATATTAATCGCAGCACAGACCAGACGATTGCCCATATTGTGCATCGGTCTTTGATTTACCTGATAATACGTCGCGGAAAGCCTGTCCCCAATCACCATATCTGCCCTGCCGTAGAGGATCTCCTCCGCCATCTTCCCCGCCGCTTCTGCCGGATAGGTATCATCCCCATCCGCCATAATATAACAGCAGGCATCTATATCCCGAAACATGCTCCTTATTACATTTCCCTTTCCCTGACGGTATTCTCTGCGAACAACAGCGCCCGCACGCTCTGCTGCCTCCGCTGTCTGATCGGTGGAATTATTATCGTAGACGTAGATAACCGCCTCCGGCAATACCCTTTTAAAATCCCTCACTACCTTCTCAATCGTCCTGCCTTCATTATAGCAGGGAAGAAGAACGGCTATTTTATCTCTCATCCCTTCTCCCCGCAGCGCCTAAAACATACCTTTTTCCAGTCCATCCTTCATATACTCGGCAATGGCTGTCTGCCAATCCGCCGCCATATAGCCGCAGGTCAGCTTAAGCATATAATTTTCAAGGACAGAATACGCCGGGCGCTTTGCCGGTGCATGAAACTCCTCTGTCGTGATTCTTTTCACCTTTGTGTTCTTTCCCGCCAGAGAAAAAATCTCTTCTGCAAAATCCGCCCAACTACATATTCCCTCGCACGTCCCATGAAACAAGCCATAGTTTTCTGTCCAGATAAGGGCATCGATTATCTTGGCAAGCTCTGCCGCACTGGTCGGACTGCCAAATTGATCCTTGACCACGCTCACCTCATCCTTTGTCTCTGATAACCGAAGCATTGTTCGAACAAAATTTTTTCCATCGCCATACAGCCATGCCGTGCGCACAATATAATACCTCTCCGCAAACTGCTCCACAAAGCGCTCGCCAGCCAGCTTTGTCTTCCCGTACATTCCCTGCGGATTTGGATCATCAAACTCTGTATATGGTGTATGGGCATCACCGGCAAACACATAATCCGTGGAAATATGCATCAGCTTCGCCCCCGTCTCTCTCGCAGCAATGCTTAAATTTCTCGGTCCAATTGCATTAATGCGGTAAGCGCTGTCAACCTCCGTCTCACATGCATCCACTCCTGTGTGAGCTGCACAGTTAATAATCGCATAGGGCTTTACCTCCCGCACTAGCTTTAAAGTCTTGTCAACGTCCGTGATATCCAGCTCTTTCACATCTGTATTTACCATCTCAATATCGGTACGCTTCTCATACAATAAATTAATCGCTCTTCCAAGCTGTCCATTGCATCCTGTTACAATTATTTTCTTCATTCCGCTTTTCCTCACTTATTTTATAATATCTTTGCCTATTTTACAAAAAATTCCCGTTCGCTGCAAGCAGTTTTCCTATATCCTTCTTTCCCTCCCTAACCTATCAGCACTTTTTTTCCTTCAAAAGCAAAACCATACTTTCGGATTCTATCTGCGTGGATGCCTTCTTGCTCAAGCACCGCCTCATATCTCATATCCTCTATCTGCTTCAACGCTGCCTGAACCGTATCCTGCAGTGTTCCCTCCTCTGGTTCGTAGACCTTGAATTCCATAATAATGGCATCATCGATCATTCTGCGTGGTTTTAACATCACATCATATCTTCCATATCCACTTTCCCGGTTTGAACTAATCTTATATCTGTCTGCAAGCTCTACCATAAGCCCCAGCACAAATCCATGATAAAATCTTTCTGGCTCTGTTTCCTTTGATGGTCTTCTTCCTGTGTCAAAATAACTAAAGACAGAAAGCGCAACTTTATTCATATAAATATTCATAGCTTTCTTATCATCCGACAATAGTGCTCTCACAAATGCATTGTACACAGAAGAACACCCCTGAAACCATCCCCGGATCATCTGATCAAACATAATACGCACTTCCTTATTGGTCAATATCAGTGCATATTCTTTCCTCCCGCGCTCCTTATCCATCCTAAAGCTCTCTACCCGAAGATAACCGCTTGCCAGAAGAAGACTAAAAACAGCATACTCATTATCTTTTAATTGACTAAATACAAGCTGCTCCTCTACCTGAATAACGAGTGTTTCACCCCTTAAAAGCCCCTCAAATACTGTTTTAATCTGAGCGCTCCCCTCACGAATCAGCTTTTCTATCAAACTATTGCTGCTAGTATTCGCCCAATAAATATCAAACTGCCTATTTTTTAAAAAATTCAAAATTGACCATGGATTATAAATATTTTTCCTGTTTCCAAAAGCAAATCCGTCATACCATCGCTTGACCTCCAAACTTTCATCGCAAAGCCCGTATTCCGCCAACGCATTATCCACCTCCTGTTGTGTAAAGCCAAAGCTGTCTGTATAGGTGTCCGTTGTTATTCCTGCTACAACGAGATTATTTAGGTCAGAAAATACAGATTCCTTGCTAACTCTAGTAATTCCAGTTAAAATCGCTCTCTCTAAATACGGATTTGTTTTGAAAGTTGCGTGAAATATATTTCTCGTAAATGCTACCAGATCCGTCCAATACTCATTTACATATGCCTCCTGCATCGGCGTATCATATTCATCCAACAAAATAATCACTTTTTTCCCAGAATACCGGCACAAATATTCTGACAAATGATGAATTGCCATAGCAGCTTCCACATCACCCATGTGAACAGATACTCCTTCAAAAAATTCCCTGTCCTTATCAGAAAGAAAATCACCGTCCAGCAAAAATCGAAATTGACTATAAAGATTTTCCAAAATCAAACAAATTTTCTTTCTTGCATCTTTATAATTTGTATCCTTAATATTAGCAAATGAAAGACTAATCACTGGAAAAGTACCCTGTAAGCCACGATATTTCTCGTCATCCCAAATAGAAAGCCCCTCAAATAAGTTCCCCTGTCCTGCATAACGGATAGAAAAAAAATGTTCTATCATGCTCATAGCAAGAGTCTTTCCAAATCTGCGTGGTCTTGTAAGCAGAGTAACCCGATCCAGTCCTTCCCACCATTCACGGATAAATGCCGTTTTATCTATATAA
>CAMWWW010000004.1 GCA_947178015.1 uncultured Clostridia bacterium | reverse complement strand
CAATTACACTTATATATGAAATAATCCATTTCCAAAATATACTTTTCTTGCCAAACTGACGCATATTGCATCTCTCCTGTCATTCACAGACAAAAGTTTTTGTCTGTAGCATGGTCAAAAATTTTTGTCTGTTTACATTATAACAACCAAAAAAGCGTTCGTCAATGTAGTTTCTACTATCCACATCATAAAACATACAATTTTTCATATAGAAATTATCCAAAAATGTATCGTCAATTTATAATAGAAAAATCAAGTTTTTACTGACAAGACAGTAAGGCTTGTATATTTTTATTTTTGTGCTATACTGAATGATAACAACTTGGCACCAAATCTATTTACAAAAAGGAGAACCCCATGGATTCGAGGAATTTAACTTTACTTACAGACCTGTATGAGCTTACTATGATGCAGGGTTATTACAAAAATGACACGAATGATACGGTTGTATTTGACGCCTTTTACCGCCAGAATCCTTCCGGCAGTGGTTATGCGATCACAGCAGGCTTGGAGCAGGTAATTGATTATGTTAAAAATCTTCATTTTAACAGAGAAGATATCGCCTATTTAAGAGGTCTGCACCTGTTTGATGAGGATTTTTTGGATTATTTGAGTCGTTTTCATTTTTCGGGGGATATTTATGCAATCCCAGAAGGAACGGTGGTATTTCCAAGGGAACCTCTTGTTAAAGTGATCGCTCCTGCGATGGAAGCGCAGCTTGTAGAGACAGCCATCCTCAATATTATTAATCATCAGAGTTTAATTGCCACCAAAGCATCTCGTGTTGTCTATGCTGCACAGGGAGATGGCATTATGGAGTTTGGTCTTCGCCGTGCGCAGGGACCAGACGCTGGCACTTGGGGAGCGCGAGCTGCTATGATCGGGGGATGTATCGGTACATCAAATGTTCTCTGTGGTCAGCTTTTTGATGTTCCAGTGAAGGGAACACACGCCCATAGCTGGATTATGAGCTTCCCGGATGAATATACGGCATTTAAAAAGTATTCCCAACTTTATCCCAATGCATGTATTTTGCTGGTTGATACCTATGACACATTAAACTCCGGCGTGCCCAACGCTATTCGCATATTTACAGAGATGAAGGAAGCTGGAATCCCGCTTACATTCTATGGAATTCGACTAGACAGCGGCGACCTTGCCTACCTCTCAAAAGAAGCTAGAAGAATGTTGGATGCGGCAGGTTTCCCGGATGCTGTGATCTCCGCTTCCAGCGATCTTGACGAATACTTAATTGACAGCTTAAAGACGCAGGGCGCTGCCATCACCTCTTGGGGCGTCGGGACAAATCTTATTACTTCTAAAGACTGCCCTGCGTTCGGCGGAGTCTACAAGCTGGCTGCTGTCAAAGACAAAAAAACAGGGAGATTTATCCCCAAGATCAAACTTTCCGAAAATACCGCAAAAATCACCAATCCGGGAAATAAAACGGTATTTCGTATCTACGACAAAGAGAACGGCAAGCTAAAGGCCGATCTTATCGCACTTGTGGGAGAAAGCTATGATACCAAAAACTCTTTGCTTATATTTGATCCAATTGAGACATGGAAAAAAACTCTTCTCAAACCGGACACCTATACCATGCGCGAGTTGATGGTCCCTGTATTCCAGAATGGAGCCTGCGTTTATAATTCGCCAAAGGTGATGGATATCCGCAGCTACTGCCAGAAGGAGCTTGATACTCTCTGGGACGAGACAAGACGACTTGTCAACCCACATAAAGTACATGTGGATTTATCTAATGAATTATACCAAATTAAAAAACAGCTCCTTGATTCTTTTCACACAACATTAAGATAGGAGATCGTGTTGCTTATCACAAATCAATTAAACGCCTCACAGGCTGCGGCCGTCGCCAGCCTTGAGGCAGACTGCAAAAAAGAAGAACATCTAAAAGGAAGCATCTTTGTGTCAAACGAATTCAACTTTGATCCCGATCTTCCCTGTTTTTATTTGCTCTACCACCCAGAGCACCCCTCCACGCTGATCGCGTTTCTCTCCGTCTTTGCTCCGGCTCCCACAGAAGCAGAGATATACGCCTACACGGCGCCCAACTACCGTCATAAAGGCTGCTTTCGTGCACTTTTAAGACAAGCTCTGCTTGTCCTAAGAAAATACAACATCTGTGATCTTCTATTTGTATATGAACCAAATGCGCGCGCCTTTGCATCAATACAGAAAAAGCTGGATACCGCATATCAGTACTCGGAATATCTTATGGCGCTGCACAGCCCCTGCTCCACCAACAGAGCACTGCCAGAAAAACTTGTCCTGCTCCCGGCATCCAAAAAAGAAAGGAACGCTCTTGCCAAGCTTCACGCCGCAGCCTACCATCTATCTGAAGCGGCATCTCATCAGCTTCTCACGGATCTGTTTGAATCGGAGCATACCTTTGCAAGAAAGCTCACTCTTGGCAGCAAAAGCCAATCCATTGGCATGTGTTTTTTCACAGCAGGAAAAAAAGAGTTGTCTATCTTAGGAGTAGCCATTCATCCAGCACACCAGAAAAAAGGCTATGCCCTAGCGATGTTAAGCGCACTGCTTCAAGAACTTACCACAATCTATCCAAACCTCCCCATTACATTGGAGGTCAACAGCAGAAATATTGCGGCTTGCGCACTCTATCAGAAACTGGGGTTTCAGATAACATCACAGGCTGATTACTCCTATGCTGATAGAGAAGAGCTATTAGAAAAAATTACACCATAAGCATAAATGAAATGGCATCCTTTCAAGGAATTTTATTCCCTTCTGTCTTGACAATCTGCCAGATAATGGGCTATGATAGTAGAATCGAGTAGGAGAACATACTCGCCGCGGGCTGTGGGCTGTGTTAGCAGCTTATTTTCTTTATGCAGCTCTGCGCATATGCAAGGCGGACAAACATTTTTTATGTCTCCGTCGTTATTTGGGAGGATTATTGTGTCTACTTATCAGAATGAAATACAAAAACGCAGAACTTTTGCCATCATCTCTCATCCTGATGCCGGCAAAACTACCTTGACAGAAAAGTTCCTGCTCTATGGAGGCGCCATCAATCTTGCCGGCTCCGTCAAGGGCAAGGCTACGGCCAGACATGCCGTGTCAGATTGGATGGAGATCGAGAAAGAGCGCGGAATCTCTGTCACCTCATCTGTTCTTCAATTTAATTACAATAATTATTGTATCAATATATTGGATACGCCGGGACATCAAGATTTTTCTGAGGATACCTACCGCACCCTTATGGCTGCCGACTCGGCAGTTATGGTGATTGACGGCTCCAAAGGTGTGGAGGCGCAGACCCGAAAACTATTTAAGGTGTGCGTGATGAGGCATATTCCTATCTTTACTTTCATTAATAAAATGGACCGTGACGCCAACGATACTTTTGATCTTCTTGACGAGATTGAGAAGGAGCTCGGCATTGCTACCTGTCCTATTAATTGGCCCATTGGCTCAGGAAAAAATTTTAAGGGAGTTTATGATAGAAATATGCAACAGATTCTGCTCTTTTCTGACACAGATAAGGGTACAAAGGAAGGAACCGAGCTTTCTGTCTCTATAGACGATCCTTCTCTCACGGATTATATCGGTGAAGATGCGAAAAATACCTTGATGGAAGAGATTGAGCTGCTTGATGGAGCCAGCGCGGAATTTGATCTTAATTTGGTCAGTAAAGGAGAGCTCTCTCCGGTATTTTTTGGTTCTGCGCTGACAAATTTTGGCGTGGAGACATTTCTCTCTCATTTTTTAGAAATGACCTCCTCACCACTTCCCCGCAATTCCAATGCAGGGCTTATTGATCCATTTCAAGATTATTTTTCTGCCTTTGTCTTTAAGATTCAGGCAAATATGAACAAAGCGCACCGTGACAGAATCGCTTTTATGCGCATCTGTTCAGGCAAATTTCATTCCGATATGGAAGTTTTCCACGTTCAGGGAAATAAAAAAATGCGGCTGTCGCAGCCTCAGCAGCTTATGGCTCAGGAGCGCAAGGTGATTGAAGAAGCTTATGCGGGAGATATTATCGGTGTTTTTGATCCGGGTATTTTCTCCATCGGTGATACTATTTTGTCACCTTCTCAAAAATTTGAATTTGAGGGAATCCCTACCTTTGCGCCGGAGCATTTTGCCAGAGTCCGCCAGATGGATACCATGAAGCGCAAACAATTTATCAAGGGCATCACACAGATCGCACAAGAAGGCGCCATCCAGATCTTTCAGGAGTTTAATACTGGTATGGAGGAGATTATCGTGGGTGTTGTCGGTGTCCTGCAATTTGAAGTTCTTAAATATCGTCTGGAAAATGAATATAATGTGGATATTCGACTGGAACAGCTTCCCTACGAGTACATCCGCTGGATTGAAAATACGGATTTGGATCTGGACGCGCTAAGCGGAACCTCCGACATGAAAAAAATCCGTGATCTTAAGGGCAATCCTCTGCTTCTCTTTATCAATAGCTGGAGCATCGGCATGACCTTAGATAGAAACAAAGGACTTATTTTATCTGAATTTGGACATAATTAATAGAACACACATGGCAGAAACCGAGGTATATTATGAAAGCAGTTAGTATTATTGTTCCATGTTATAATGAGGAGGCTGTGCTTAAGTTATTTTTTGAGGAGACACAAAAAGTGCTTAACACTATCTCCGGCTACAGCTTTCACTTTATTTTTGTCGACGACGGAAGCAGTGACCGCACTCTGCTTATATTAAAAGAACTTTCCAACACGCATATGCATGTTGATTTTCTTTCCTTCTCGCGCAATTTTGGCAAGGAGGCTGGCATGTACGCTGGGCTTACGTATGCGGACGGCGATTATGTGATTATTATGGACGCGGATCTGCAGCATCCTCCTGCCCTCATTCCAGATATGTTAAAGGGAATCGAGGCGGGTCACGACTGCTGTGCCGCCATGCGAACCTCACGCACGGGAGAATCAAAGCTCCGCAGTGCATTTTCTCGCTGCTTTTACCGCGTCAGCAACCGCCTTACCGATGTTAATCTTGTTCAGGGTGCTGTGGATTATCGCATTATGTCCAGACAGATGGTGGATGCCGTGTTGGCTCTCTCCGAGGTGCAGCGCTTTTCCAAGGGCATCTTTTCATGGGTTGGCTTCGATACCAAGTGGCTTCCCTACGAGAATGTAGAACGCACACTCGGCAAGACAAAATGGAGCTTCTGGGGCTTATTTAAATATGCGATCGACGGCATCACCGCCTTTTCTGTAGCGCCGCTTCGCATGGTATCTGCTCTCGGATTTGTTATCTCAAGTTTTGCCTTTCTCTATATTATTATCACCTTAATACAGACACTTGCCTTTGGCATCGATGTGCCCGGTTATGTCACCACGCTGTGCGCTGTGTTATTTCTCGGCGGCATTATCGAGCTTTCTGTTGGTATTCTGGGTGAATACATTGGACATATCTATATGGAAACGAAGGACCGACCAATTTATATACTAAAAGCATCCTCCATCAAGGATAGAAAACAGGAGAAATCTGCCAATGGAAACTCTTCTTCATAAACTACCATCACCACTAAAAAAACTGCTCAATCGTGAGACCATCTCCTACTTGATTTTTGGTGTTTTGACCACCATTGTCAATTATGTTACCTATGAGCTATGCAAATGGCTTAGCATCCACTATGCTGCCGCCACTGTAGTTGCATGGATCTTTGCTGTCGCCTTTGCCTATATCACGAATAAATTATATGTATTCGAGAGCAAAAGCTTTGCAAAAGCTGTTCTTATCCGAGAAATACCTGCTTTTGTGGGCTGCCGCCTTTTTTCTGGCCTCTGCGATCTCGGCTTTATGATACTCGCTGTGGAATTTTTGGCAATCCACGATTCTCTGGCAAAGCTTTTATCCAATATTATTGTCATTATCATAAATTATATTTTTAGCAAGCTGTTTATCTTTAAAAAGAAACAGCCTTCGTAAATGAAAAATAAGGAGCTTTCACCACCATGCAAAAAGACAATCTTCCCAAAGATTCCACACATATTTACGTGTTGTCATTCTTTATACCTGTCACCATACTGATCCTAATTTACATCCTGCGGGGCGTCTACCCTTTTGGTCAACAATGTTTTCTGCGCAGCGATATGTATCATCAGTATGCTCCATTTCTCGCTGAATTTCAAAATAAGTTGAGGACAGGAGGGAACCTTACCTATTCGTGGAATATTGGCATGGGAGTGAATTTCACCGCACTATATGCCTACTATCTTGCCACACCCATCAACTGGTTTTTGATTCTATTCTCCCAAAAGTATCTGATCGAGCTGATGAGCGTGATCTTAATACTAAAAGTAGGTCTATCTGGCGTCACTTTTTCCTATTACACCTGCAAACACTTTTCCACCCGCAATCCCCTAGTGGCAGGAATCTCTGTTTTTTACTCTTTGTCCGCCTACATCTGCTCCTATAGCTGGAATGTTATGTGGCTGGACTGCATCTGGCTCCTGCCTTTGGTTCTTCTTGGCTTAGAATATCTGGTAAAAGAAAATAAGGGAATATTATATTGTGTCAGTCTTGCTCTCTGCATACTATCCAACTACTATATTTCCATTATGATATGTATTTTCTGTGTGCTGTACTTTATCCTTCAGATCGCTGCCTGCGAGGACTCATGGAAAAACCTTCCAAAGCGTTGTCTAAATTTTGCAATCTATTCTCTCATAGCAGGCGGCATCGGTGCATTTTTGCTAATTCCAGAATACTTTGCACTTACCCTAACTGTATCCGGGAATATCAATTTTCCCAAAAATCTAACGCGCTACTTCTCGGTTTTGGAGATGATCTCCAGACAGCTTATGATTGTGGAGCCAGCCATATTCTCCGCCCATGAACCAAATATCTACTGTGGTATGCTTATCTTTCTTCTCGTGCCACTGTATGCGCTCAATCCTAAGATCAATATACGAGAAAAAATAGGAAAATTTGCTTTGATCTTCCTATTTTATATTAGTTTTAATTTAAATATTCTAAACTATATCTGGCATGGCTTTCACTTCCCAAACAGCCTGCCTTGCAGACAAAGCTTTATCTTCAATTTCCTTCTGCTAACAATGGCATATGAAGGACTGCGGCATATCCGCACTCATTCCTCCAAGGATATCGTGCGTATTGTCGGCATTGTAACTGTTTTATTTCTTGTGATTGAACATCTGATGGCGGATAACGAGTACCCTTACTATATTGTCTATGTAAGTCTGCTGTTTGTCGGTCTGTACGCCATCACGCTATCGCTCCACCAAAACCGAAAAATACCAAAGCTTGCCTATCATTTTATTTTCTTCCTATTTATAATACTTGAGGCATTTATCAACACATTGGTGACAAGCGTCAACACGACAGGCCGCACTGCATATGTCAAAGACAACGCTGCCATCACCTCTGTAATCAAGCAGACGGCAAAGGAAGATACCTCCTTCTACCGTGTTGAAAAACTAAAACGTAGAACAAAAAATGACAGTGCATGGCATCACTACAAGGGAGTATCCATCTTCTCCTCCACTGCGAACGACGGTTTTGCCGATCTCCTCGCTGGACTGGGCTGTGAAGAATCCACAAATTCCTACTCCTACTATGGCTCCACGCCACTAACAGAAGCGCTTTTATCTGTGAAGTATGTACTCAGCTCAGAACAGATAGAGGACACAGAGCTAAGAACACTCTACACACAAAAAGATGATATTTATTTATATAAAAATGAATACACCCTTCCCATTGGTTTTCTGATTCCTGATACACTGGAAAATAGATGGTCACACAGAACAAATAACCCATTTGCCGTTCAGAACAGTTTTGCTGATCTCGCCGCCAATGTTTCCCCCATCTTTTCACAGACAGAGTACAAAATCACTGGAAACACCGTTGATATTTATCCTGAAAATGACAGTTATCTTTATATCTATGTCTCCTCAGATGGAGAAGATTTTGCCGCAACCTTTACAGATGGAAGTGGAGCAACTTTCCGCGATCCTGAGACCTACACGGGAATACGCAACCGCTACATTATAGATTTAGGCAGCTGCCCCGCCGGCTCCCACATTGCATTTTCTGCTACAGGAAAGGATTCCATCCATGCCAGTGTCTACAGCTTAAATCTAAATAACTTTAGGATATTGCACGAAACACTCTCCAATCGCGGCCTTACAGTTACAGAATGGAAGGAAACCCGGATAAAAGGAACCATAACAGCCGAATCAGACATGCTGCTTCTTACCTCCATACTATACGAAAAAGGATGGACCGTAAAGATTGACGGCAAAAAGGTTCCCGTTCAAGCATTTAAAGATGCTCTTATCTCTGTGCCAGTAACAGCCGGAACACATGAGATTGTATTCTCCTACTCTCCATATGGATTAAAAATAGGACTGCTTATCAGCGCGGTGAGCCTTGCCGCTTTGATTGGAATCATTATGTGGAAAAAGCAAAAAAGAAAAGAAAGGAAAAACGATATAGAAATAGAATAAATCCGTTTAGAAAGAGAAACACATAACCAGCCCTGCTATTTCTTCGCGACGTAAAGCGGCGGAGAAAATAGCAGGGCTGGTTATGCTACTTTTCTTTGTGTTGTGAACCTGTTTGTTTTCAACTATTTTTCAAGATTGGCAAATTTTGTTAATGTAGGAAGCCATGCGAGATTTACGGTGCCGATTGATCCATTTCTCTGCTTGGCAATGATTATCTCTGCTATGCCTTTTTTGTCCGAATCCTTGTTGTAGTATTCATCTCTGTAAAGAAACATTATCACATCTGCGTCCTGCTCGATGGATCCAGATTCTCTTAGATCGGACATCATCGGTCTGTGATCGGGTCTTGTCTCGCAGGCACGGTTTACCTGAGAGATGGCAATCACCGGAGCATGTATCTCTCTCGCCAATGCCTTTAATGAACGCGAAATCTCTGATATCTCTTGTTGTCTGCTGTCGGTTCTTCCATTTCCTGTCATTAACTGCAAATAATCAATAATAACCAAGCTTAAATTGTGCTCTAGCTTATATTTCCTGCACTTAGACCGAAGCTCTCCGATAGAAATCCCCGGTGTGTCGTCAATAATCAGCCCTGATTTTCCTATTACACCAGCACTCTCTATCAGTTTCTCCCAATCGCTGTCACTTAGATCTCCTGTGCGGAGTTTTTGGAGATCCACACGTGCCTCCATCGCAAACATACGATTCATCAACTGCTCTCTTGACATCTCCAAGCTAAATATCGCAATCGGTATATTATTTCGGATTCCGATATACTCTGCTAAATTAAGGATCAATGCTGTCTTGCCCATGGACGGTCTCGCCCCTATCAGGATAAAATCTGAGGGCTGCAAGCCTGCTGTCATATAGTCTAAATCATAAAAACCTGTGGCGATCCCGGTTACATTTCCCTTTGTTCTCGATGCCAGCTCTATCTTCTCCAACGTTTTGATCACGGTTTCCTTGATGGACACATAATCTCCACTGTTTCGGCTCTGAAGAAGCTGAAAAACCTTCTTTTCTGTCTCGCCCAGAATCACATCCAGCCGTTCTTTTCCCTGATAGCACAGCCCTTCAATTTCCTCATTTACCTTAATCAGCCTGCGCAGTACAGATTTTTCATATACAATATCTGCGTACTGCTTGATGTTGATTGAGGTTGGCACGGCATTGATCAGATCACGAATAAACTCTACACTGGAAACTTCTGGCGGTACCTCCTTCTCTCGAAGTCTCTCCCGAAGCGTCACCATATCTACCGGACTGCCCTCATTGTACAGCTCAACGATCGTGCCGAACATCACGCCGTACTGACGTCCATAGAAATCTTCTGGAACAAGAAGCTCTGAAGCGGTGAGAATCGCCTCTTTATCCATCAACATGGAACCTACCACAGACTGCTCCGCCTCTATGCTGTGAGGCAGCACTCTTTTGATAAGTGCTTCATCCATGTGCAAATTCCTCCTCTGTTAATACGTTTTCAGACACACGCTAAACGCTCTATCCTTCTATTTTGCTTCCACTACCCGTACGGTCAGCTCCGCTGTTACCTCCTTGTGAAGTTTAACTGGGATAATGTAATTTCCCAAAGCCTTAATCGGATCGGAGAGCTGCATCTTCTTTTTATCTACCTCAAAGCCAAATTGTGCTAATGTTGCCGTGGAGATCTCCTTTGTTGACACGGAACCAAATATTCTTCCTCCCTCTCCTGCCTTGATTGCAACGGTAACGGGTTTTTCCTCAATCTTTGTCTTTAGCTCCTCCGCCTCTTTTTTTATTTCTTGTTGTCTTTTTACTTCGTTTGCCTGCTGAAGCTTAAGATCATTTAGATTTTTTGTTGTAGCCTCCACTCCCAGCTTCTTTGGCAGCACATAATTTCTGGCATAACCGTCATTGATCTTGACAATCTGCCCTTTTTTTCCCAATGATTTCACATCTTCCAGTAATATAATTTCCATCTCTAAATATCTCCTTCCGCTAACATGCGTTTTACTGTCTCTTTTAGCTGTTCCTTTGCCTCTTCCAGCGTCACATTCTCAAGCTGTGCGCCCGCGATGCTCATATGACCGCCTCCGCCCATCTGCTCCATAATAAGCTGCACATTCACTTCATCAATGGAGCGCGCGCTGATATAAATCTTATTATTATAATCTGTGAGAACAAAGGACGCTTTTATACCATTAATGCTCAATAGATCATTTGCAGCCTGCGCCGCCACAATCGTGGGACTGTCAAGCCCAGTCGCCGGGCTGATGGATACTGCAAAGGATTCCTCGAATAACTCTGCGTGGTGGACTGCCTCTGCTTTTGCCATATGATCCTGCATATTATCCCGGAACATCTTTCTTACCCTGACCACATCGGCACCATTCCTTCTCAAGAAGGCGGCAGCTTCAAAAGTTCGCACACCTGTTTTATTTACAAAGTTCTGCGTATCTATCACAATTCCTGCATAGAGCGCATCTGCTTCTATCGGCTTCATCTTAATATTGTCACCAATATACTGCAAGATCTCTGCCACCATCTCACTCGCAGAGGATGCATATGGTTCTACATAGGACAGAATGGCATTGTCTATCACCTCGCTGCCCTGTCTGTGATGATCGATCACCACGATTGTCTTTGCAATGCGCAGCAAATCCTCACACTCGGTATAGCTTGGACGATTCACATCCACAACCACGACCACGGTATTCTCATCCACACGCTCAATTGCTTCATTAATGCCGATAAACATATCCTCCTCATAGTCAGGATTGTTCGAAAAGCAATCCAGCATTGGCTTTACCGAGGAGGTAATCACATTTGCCACAATATGGCTTTTTTTTGCCATAGATTTCGCCGCGCGGTAGATGCCGATGGCAGAGCCAAAGGCGTCTGCATCGCCAATCTTATGCCCCATAACCATTACCTTATCATTATTTTCGAATATCTCCCTCAGCGCGTGAGCCTTCACCCTAGCTTTCACACGAGTATTTTTCTCCACGGACTGCGACTTTCCGCCATAATAATAGATATTCTCTCCATCCTTGATCACCGCCTGATCACCGCCTCTGCCGAGCGCCAGATCCATCGCAACACGGGCATACTCACATGCCTCTGCATATCCTTTTGCATTGACGCCCAGACCAATGCTTAAGGTGACGGCCATCTCATTGCCGATATTGACATTCTTCACCTCGGCAAGAATAGAAAAACGATTCTCCCTCAGTCCCTTTAAGTACTTGCTCTGAAAAACGATAAAATATTTATCCTTCTCAATCTTTCGGACTATGCCATCAATATCACTGATATATTTATTAATCTTTCTGTCTATCAACGCTACCAACAGAGAACGCCGCACACTTTCCACGCTGTCAAGCGCCTCGTCGTAATTATCGATATAGATAAGCCCTGATATCAGCTTCTGCTCCTCATTTTCCTTCATATAGTGCTTGATCGTCGTCTCATCTACCATATAAAAGGCGATCAGGCAGACTCCCTCCTCCGGGTACTCCACAATCTCGCTGTCCTCCACCACATCACTCATCGCGATCTTGCGCAACATCAGCCTGTAATTTCTCTCATCATAGACTGCCTCAACGGATAACTCCTCTTCGCCCGATTGAAAGAAGGACTTTTTCACCTCCGGGAAAAAAGAGGTAATCATCTTTTTCTTGTATTTTGTGCGAAGCAGAACCTCCATCAGCTTCTCATTTGCCCACAAAAGCCTTCCCTGTTCATCCAAAAGTCCATAAGGAATCTCCAGATTATACAAAAACTGCTTCTGCACCTGCGCGTACTCTGTTGCAAAGGACACCAGCTCATTCGTTATCCCCGGCTTATTTTTCAGATACATAGCGACAGAAATAACAAAATATAGAAGTGTGATACCCCCCATTATAATACAACATTGTACATTTATCCTTACCATCAGCAGTGTTGCCGCCACCAAAAGCACTGTCAGCCAGATTGGCCACAGCATATAGGTCTTTAACTGCCCTCTAAGCTTAATTTTCTTATTCATATCGCCCTCAATTCTGCCACAGTACCGTAGCCATTCCGAGTATATCCTACACTCCATCATAACACCAAAACGCCAATAAAACAAGATAAGATTCATTTCTGCACTTGATTATCCCGTTTTTTTTACGTATACTTATGTTATTACTTGCCTATTTTCTATAAAGGAGTCCATATTATGATAAAAATAGCCATATGTGACGATAATCCAGCATTTACCGGAACCGTACAAACCTATCTGGATCAAATTGCAGGGGAATATCATTTTTCGCTGGAGAGCAGCATTTTTCTGTCTGGCAGCACTTTGGTTCAGGACTATCAAAATGGAAGCTGTTATGATCTAATCTTTCTTGATATTGAAATGAATGGAATGGATGGGATCGAAACAGCCAGAGCCATTCGGGAACAGGATTATCATGTCTTAATTGTCTATATCTCAAGCCATGAAGAATATCTGCGCCAGCTTTTTGAAGCAGAGCCTTTTCGTTTTTTAAAAAAGCCTGTTGCATATGAAGATTTTTTGTCCATCTTTCTACAGGCCCAAAAACGAATTAACGCCATGCAGAACAATTATTTTTGCTTTCGAAGCGGCAAAAGCCTTTCCAAAGTACCCTGCAAGGAAATTCTATATTTTGAAAGCGCGGGCCGAAAGGTGATAATCCACACCCAGAAAACAACTTTTGAATTCTATGATAAACTCAATCATGTGGAAGAAAGCCTTAAGGATTTCCATTTTGCGCGTATACACAAAGCTTATTTAGTAAATATGGACAACGTTGCATCCTTTCAGTACGAACGGCTTGCTCTCACAGATGGAACCATATTAAATATCAGCGAAAAAAATCGCCCTAAGCTAAGAAATGAATTCTGGCATTATTTCAGAAAGGAAGATTCGTGATGAATATACAAGAAATACTTCTCCTTCTGATTATCAATTTTTTTCATCTATTCTGGGGCTATGGCTATTCTTCCCTGTTAATGCCGCATCAGCGCAGGAAACGTCCTCTCTTCTTGACCGCTTGGGCGGCTTTATGGATAGCGCTCAATCTGCTATTTTACTATGTATTGACGGGTACCATCGCCCTGCGCATCCTGTCCGCTGCCATTATAGCCCTTGTCCTATTATGCAGTGCCGTTATTTTTAATATCTTTGACAAAATACAGGAGAAAACCGATTCAGGGATAAAAGAAGCACTCTATAATCGCCAGCTCGAATACTACGCAAAGCAGTATCAGGAAATCTCGCGCAGCCAGCAGGAATTTCGGCGTATGAGACATGAACTTAAGAATAACTATATCCTTCTTGAAACCCTTGCCAGAAAAGGAGATATCAATGGAATCCTTCACTATCTGCCGCAGATGTACAAAGCAGCACCTGCAAGACTTCAGGCGCGCACCGGAAATATGGTGGTTGACGCGGTTATCAACCACCGCATCGCCTCAACAGAAGAGGCCCACATTCAATATCTATTAAGCCTCAATATACCAACCCAGCTTGATGCAAGCGATATTCGGCTGTGCGGACTTCTGGGCAACGCACTTGACAACGCCGTTGAGGCAACTCTCCATGTACCAGAGGAAAAGCGCTGTATCGCCATCTCCATGCAGATTGAAAAGAAAAATCTGTTTATTGAGATCAGCAATCCCTACGATGGAACTATTTTGTCCGACGAAAAAGGGAATCTTCTTACCCGCAAGAAAAACGCCTCCCGCCATGGCTACGGACTATCTGTGATGAAAGAATTGCTTGGAAACAATCTAGGAAGCATGGAAACCATATGGGATGATACTACTTTTTATCTGCGCATTATATTGTACTCTGTGATATAACATGTTTTATTCGAAATTATTACAAAAACATCCCCCTTTTATGACATCTTTATGTTTTTATATCAAATATATGCTATACTGTGGGCATACTAAATAAAGGAGGGGATTATATGGAAACAATCGGCTGGCTTATCGTTTTTATCGTACTGATTATTATCGAAGCTGTCACCTTGAACCTAACTACTATCTGGTTCGCGATCGGCGCAGGTGTAGCCTATCTTTTCGCCCTGTTGGGAATGGGCTTCGCTCTTCAGTTTACGATATTTGTTATTATCTCTCTTATCCTGCTGTTCTTTACAAAGCCCCTTGCTCAAAAATATGCGAGTAAGCACTTTGTTAAGACTAATGTGGAGGAGCTGGTCGGTCAAACTGCCAAAGTTACTTCCATCATCAATAATTCGGAAGGCTATGGTTCCGCCATCTTAAATGGGATGGAATGGACTGCTGTATCCGCCGATGACTCCGTTATCATTGAGCCGGGTGAGCAGGTTATCGTGAAAGAGATCCGCGGCGTAAAGCTAATTGTGGAAAAACTAATGTAATTTTATAATCGATGAATGAAAAAGGGGGATCTATTATGTTACTAGCTTCTTTTAATATTGCAACCGGCACAATAGCTGCCATTGTATTTATTGTATTCCTGCTGCTTTTATTGGCATCTTGTGTTAAGATTGTACCTCAGGCACACGCCTATGTTGTCGAGCGTCTGGGAGGCTATCAGGACACTTGGTCGGTAGGTGTGCACTTTAAGATTCCATTTATTGACCGCGTGGCAAAAAAAGTTATCTTAAAGGAACAGGTCGCTGACTTTGCTCCGCAGCCGGTAATCACAAAGGACAATGTTACCATGAGAATTGACACGGTAGTATTCTTCCAGATCACCGATCCGAAGCTTTTCTCCTATGGTGTTGAGAATCCAATTATGGCTATTGAAAATCTGACCTCCACCACCCTGCGAAATATTATCGGTGAATTGGAGCTGGACCAAACTTTAACCTCCAGAGAAATCATTAATGCAAAAATGCGTTCTTCCTTGGATATTGCGACAGACCCTTGGGGAATTAAAGTGACACGTGTCGAGCTTAAAAATATTATCCCTCCTGCTGCTATTCAGGATGCGATGGAGAAGCAGATGAAGGCAGAGCGTGAGCGCCGTGAATCCATTCTTCGCGCAGAAGGTGAAAAGAAATCTACCATTTTGGTGGCAGAAGGTCATAAGGCATCCGCCATTCTGGATGCTGAAGCGGAGAAAGAAGCCGCCATTCTCCGCGCAGAGGCAAAGAAAGAGGCAACCATCCGCGAGGCAGAAGGTCAGGCAGAGGCAATCAAGGCTGTCCAGATGGCTACTGCAGAAGGTATCCGTTTTATCAAAGAAGCCGCTCCGAGCGATGCCGTGATCCAGCTTAAGAGCCTTGAAGCATTTGCCAAGGCTGCTGACGGAAAAGCAACTAAGATTATTATTCCTTCCGAGATTCAAGGGCTGGCTGGCTTGGTAAAATCCATCACAGAAGTTGGCGCTGCAGACAAATAAAACGCACACTATAATAACAAATCATAATTCATTCTGAAAATTCTGATAATAACATCATATCCACATAGTTTTCAACATTTTGTTGATAACTGTGTGGATATCTTTTTCTATCCCTGTTTGTCATGTGGAATGTACGCTGTGCAAGCAACATATTTTCTTTCCTGTCTTTAAACATGAAAAAAAGCAAAGACTGTGCATCTTTGCTCACCATAGTGTTTATTCTTGCTCCTTTACCCCAGAGTTAAATTATGTTATACTACGTTATAGGGATTAAAGACTCGAAATACAGCAGAGGTAAGGTATAAGATTTTTAATGGAAAATATGGAGTTTTAACCCCCGCTGTACTTCCAAGCCCTGAAGTAATCTTAACATAATTTCTCTCAATTAGCACACTTTTGTCTTGAACGTATGATTTTTATTCCTGAACGCTAGGAAATGAACGAGAATAATTATGATAAATACTGGAACCATGTATTATTTAACCGCCCAAATATTATTTTTTGATTTTACTAATATGGTCTTCTTCCGGTTTTTGATTCTTCATGTGTTTCTCTTTAAAGCCAGTCTGCTTTGCCCCCTTCTCCTTGGCCTGTATCTCTGTTTTATGTTTATCTTTTACATACCAGCAAAATGCCGGATGTTTATTAGAAGACTTCTATCTAGTGATTAAGAAAGGACCGCCATGCTAAAAATCTATGTTTGTGAAGATAATCTGCCTGAACGGCAGCGAATCATTGATATTATCACAAAAATCATCTGCATTGAAGAATATGATATGGAGCTTGCTCTTGCCTCTGACGCCCCTCACAAATTACTTGACTTCCTCAGACAGACTCCCTCCACCGCTGTTTATTTTCTAGATATTACGTTATATTCTGATATGGATGTGGTTGCGCTTTCCTCCGAGATACGCAAACTCGATCCGCGCGGATTTATTGTGTTTATAACCAACCACGCCAATGCATGGAAGCTCACCTTCCAACATAAGCTGGAAGTGATGGATTATATTATGAAAAATGATGTTCAGAAACTTGCTGCGTCCATTGCAGGCTGTCTAAAAAAGGCCAATGAACTCTACACAGCACAAACCAACACGGCACATAAGCTTTTCCGATTTAAGGTGGGGAGCCAGCTTGTCACGCTGCCCATGGACACGGTTCTCTATTTTGAAACCTCTCCGTCCTCCCACCGCATTATTGCTCATACCATGACACAAACAACAGAATTTTACAGCAGCATTAAATCGCTGGCAAAGCAGGCAGATTGTCATTTTCTCCAGTCTCATCGAAGATGTCTGGTCAATACCCAGCATATTACCTCCGTCGATTTCGCGCGGCTGGAAATTCACATGAAAAATGGCGACACCTGTCCCGTATCCTCGCGCCATCTAAAATACTTTAAACAGTAAAGCTTGCACACTTTTCTATTTTGCGATATGATAAGTAGGTCATCTGTTAGATAATAAAGAGAATGAAAACGCTAGAAAAGAGGATACCGATATGTCTGCAAATACTATTTCCACAGAACCACACCGCCCCAAAAAAGGAATACCGGGCAGTACACTTAAGCTAATTGCCATAATTACAATGTTTATCGATCATATTGGAGCCGCAATTCTTGAACATAGTACCATTTACAACTATAGTATTCAGCATGGTGAACGCTCTTATATTATATTAAGTACTGTGGATCTGATTCTGCGGCTAATTGGACGCATTGCATTTCCTATCTTTTGTTTTCTTTTGGTGGAAGGCTTTGTCCATACTAGAGATGTAAAAAAATATGCATTACGTCTAGGCATATTTTGTTTTCTATCAGAAATTCCTTTTGATCTTGCTTTTTTTAGGCAACCCTTCTTCTTTGGTCATCAGAATGTATTTTTCACCCTATTTATTGGGCTGCTTGTACTGATTGGACTTAAGAAATTTGAAGGAGCAGGTGCCAAAAATGGTATTGGGCGTGTCCTGTGCCTTGTCGTAGGTGCTGGACTTGCTCGTTTTCTGCGGACAGACTATGATGCCTTTGGCGTCTGCGTAATTGTATTTTTCTATCTTTTTAGAAACCGTCCACGGCTGCGGGATATCACCACCATGCTCACGCTTGTTTTATCCACTCCACTAGAAATCACTGGCATCCTTGCGCTGCTTCCCATTCACCTGTACAATGGACAAAGAGGCAGACAGGCAAAATACCTTTTCTACCTCTTTTATCCAGTGCATTTATTTCTTCTTTACGGCATCGGGCAGCTATTGATCCATGTTATTCTCCGATAAAAGGTTCTCAAAAACCTTGCCAATGCTATGATTTATCACAAGATTTGCTTTTTTATCCAGTGTGGTCACGGACTTGTTGATCAGCACCAATTTCTTGCCGCGATAATAGTCGACAAGTCCCGCCGCCGGATAAACGGTCAGAGAGGTTCCTCCCACGATCAGCATATCCGCTTGGCTAATATAATACACAGCTTTTGACAATATATCATTGTCAAGCCCCTCCTCATACAATACCACATCTGGCTTTATTCTTCCACCGCAGGTGCAGTGCGGCACCCCCTCTGAATGAAGAATATCCTCCGCCGTATAAAACTTTCCGCAGTGCTCACAATAATTTCTGTGCACAGAGCCATGAAGCTCAAGCACATTCTCACTTCCCGCCTTCTGATGGAGCCCGTCAATATTCTGCGTGATCACAGCCTTAAGCTTTCCTTTGCGCTCCAGCTCTGCAAGTGCACTATGCGCCTTGTTCGGCTTTGCATCAAGAAATAACATCTTATTGCGGTAAAAACGGTAAAATTCCTGCGGATTGCGAATAAAAAAGCTATGACTTAAAATCTGTTCTGGTGGATACGCATATTCCTGATTGTATAATCCATCTACGCTTCTAAAGTCAGGGATATTGCTCTCTGTTGAGACACCTGCACCGCCAAAAAATACAATATTTTCACTTTCGCCAACCCATGTTCGAAATTGTTCAAGCTCTGCGTCCATCCTTATTCCCCCTCATTCTCACACTTAATATGCCTTCCCCCAATACACCAAGGTCTTAGCCGGTTTTCCGCAGCAAACGCAATGTGTGGATACGGATTCCTGTTCAAACGGCATACAGCGCGAAGTCGCCGTCGTATCTTCCTTAATCTTTAATTCACATGCTTCCTCCCCACACCACATTGCCTTGATAAATCCCGGCTTATTCGCTACGGTATCCTTAAATTCCTCATAATCCACTGCAGTATAGATATGTGCATCCCGGTGTGCCCTTGCGCGCTCCAGCATCTCCCTCTGCATTAGCGCAAGAATCTCAGAAAGCTTTATCTCCAATTCATCGAAAGACACAACAATCTTTTCCCTAGTATCACGGCGAACAACCACAGCCTGATTTGCTTCTATATCCTTCGGCCCAATCTCAACCCGAACCGGAATCCCCCTCATCTCCTGCTCGCTGAATTTCCAGCCCGGACTCTTATCCGTATCGTCCACCTTTACGCGGAAATCCGCCGCCAAGCGATCGCGAAGCGCATACGCCTTCTCCAACACGCCCTCTTTGTGCTGAGCTATCGGCATCACCATCACCTGAACCGGCGCAATCCTTGGAGGAAGCACCAGCCCGCTGTTATCACCATGAACCATAATAATAGCACCTATAATGCGTGTGGACATTCCCCAAGAGGTCTGGTGGACATATTTAAGCTGATTATCCTTATCTGTATACTGAATTCCAAAGGCTCTTGCAAAGCCGTCACCAAAATTATGGCTGGTGCCAGATTGAAGCGCCTTGCCATCATGCATCAATGCCTCTATCGTATAAGTAGCCTCCGCCCCGGCAAATTTCTCCTTATCGGTCTTTCTTCCTTTAATCATCGGAATGGCAAGAACTTCCTCACAAAAATCAGCGTAGACATGCAGCATCTGCTTTGTTCTCTCCTCTGCCTCTTCCGCGGTCGCGTGTACGGTATGTCCTTCCTGCCACAGAAACTCTGTGCTTCTCAAAAATGGTCTGGTCGTCTTCTCCCAACGCACCACGGAACACCACTGATTGTACAACTTCGGCAAATCCCGGTATGATTGTACGATGTTGGAATACAACTCACAAAATAATGTTTCTGAAGTAGGTCTTACGCACAGCCTCTCTGTAAGCTCCTGTCCGCCGCCATAAGTCACCCACGCAACCTCCGGCGCAAAACCCTCCACATGATCCTTTTCCTTCTGAAGCAGACTTTCTGGAATAAACATCGGCATATATACATTCTCAACACCTGTTTCCTTAAATCTTGCATCAAGCTGTCTCTGGATATTTTCCCAGATTGCATAGCCATTCGGCCTTAGAATCATACAGCCCTTAACGCTAGAATACTCAATGAGCTCTGCCTTTTTCACCACGTCGGTATACCATTGGGCAAAATCCTCTTCCATGGAAGTGATTGCTTCCACCAGTTTTTTTTCTTGTGCCATCTCTTTCTCTCCTTTTCTATGATTTTGGGAATAAAGAGGACAACGGAACAGAGAAATGTGCTGTGTCAGCAACCTCCTTCCCTGCACATAAAAAAGTCCTCCTTCCCTCACAAGGGACCGAAGGACTCGGCGGTACCACCCTATTTAGCCATACCAACGGATATGGCTCTCTCTTATCCCGTATAACGCCGGTCACGCTGCATTTTCACACAGAAGCTCCAAGGCAGGTTCCAGAACTCCAGCACCGGGGCCTTCCACCACATGCCCCTCTCTGGTAGGTCGGAAATTTCTGTACTATCCCTTTTCATCGCTTATATTATGCTATATTTTATGCTATAACATTCTTTTTGTCAAGCAATTTTAAAATCTATCCCACAAATTCTTCTGCAATTTTTGCAATTCCCTCTGGATTTTTCTTTTTCCATTCTGCAAAGCTTATCCCTTGTTCTGCCACATGTTGTCCTAGCTTTACGATAAATTTAGGAATATCGGTCTCCAATATAGTACCGAGCTCTTCTCCCATGCGCTCTTGCCCCTGACGCTCCTCCCCATTTACAAATAGGAGAAATGCCGACTGTGGTTTTCCATCTACCTGCTTTACCGCACCACGAAATCCCATCTCCCCCGTCTGATGTGTTCCGCAGGAGGACGGACAGCCGGAAATATGCATCTTTGGCAGAACATCATCTGGAAGCTTCGCCTCTCTCGCCGCCTGTATACACGCCCTTAACAGTCCCTGAGAATCCCTCAGTCCAATCTGGCAGATACCCGCGCCAATACAGCTTACCGTGGCTTCAAATTCATTTTCTGCGCTGTCTGCTGTCACTGCAAGTATCTTCTCTGCTTCCTTGCTGGTCAGATTGACGATATAGGCTGTCTCATCTGGGGATAACCGAAGCTCTACCTCCTCCATATCCTGTATGGTATCGCTAAGGATACAGAGATCCTCTGCCTTGGGCTGCCCGCCGATGGGATGCCATACAACCGTGTACAACCCCTCCTGCTTCTGTTCTATCACGCGGGAGGATTTGATTGTACCACCATCTCCCTTCTTTGTAATGGTCCGCGGCTTCACGTGAATTTTAAGATCCTCGCCAGAATCCATCACTTCCTTTAATTTCGCTTGATATGCCTCTGCGTATTTCTCTGGTCCTCCAAGCGTATCCTGCATATAGCGCGTGCGCGCCCTTCCCCTATTCTCATAATTTCCATAAGCGCGGAAGGTCAGCCACATCGCTTTTATATAATATAGAATCATTTCCGGCATTACCTTCTCTGCAACTTTAACACCAAAACGAGCATTGTTGCCAAGGCCTCCTGCACTATATACATCAAACGTCCCATCTTCATTCGCTGCAAAGCCCAGATCTCTATAGGTGACATGCGGTGTGTTTGCTGGGGAATTGGAGAAGCCTACCTTAAGCTTTCTTGGCATTTTTTCAGCATTAATTAGAGTAATTAGATAATTACTTGCCGCATCTGCCCATGGTCTTACATCAAAATATTCCTCCTTTTCCACACCCGACAAAGGGGAACACATCACATTTCTCGGATAATCGCCTCCGCCGCCCAGAGTTACAATGCCCGCATCCAGAGCTGCTTCCATCACATCTGCCACCTTGTCCGGCTCCAGATTATGAAGCTGAATTGTCTGGCAGGTAGTAAAATGCACTTTATCCACTTGATAGCGCCTAATAATTTCCGCTATAGAGGCAAGCCGCTCCCTTGACACACAACCTGCCGGAGTCCGAAGGCGCAGCATACTTGCCTTTCCGCTTCGTTGAGCATAGCTTCCATAAAAACCAGAAAAGCCCTTATATTCATTTTTCTTCATCTCTCCGGCATAAAACGCCGCTGTCTTTTCCCTAAATTCCGGCAAATACTGTTTCCATTCCTGCATCTTGCACATCCTTTCCAAATACAGTGTATCCTTGTGCACTGTTTTCACTTTGTTCTTATTCTTGAAAAAACAGGGGCGTGTCCTGTCTTATCAAGCAGGGTCAATAAAGGCTATGTACCACCAGATACATAGCCCTGTTATCATCAGTATAGCACAGACTTCCGTATTTTTCCAGCACTTTAAAACAACCAAAGTTGTTATAGCTGAATTAAATCCTTAATCCTCACCGGTTCTCCCGATGCAATTGACTTATTCGCAGCCACGCCTGTCAATATTGACATCGCGCCATCCACATGAGAAGCTGCGCGCTCAAATCTGTCGTAGTCTGGTGTCCCAAATATATCATTTAAGAGCACCTTATCTCCGCCGCCATGTCCGCCGACACCCTGCTCCACATCAACGTGATAAGGCTTTCCAAACATCGGGCACACCATAATTTCTTTTCCCTTCTGGGCACCTTCCTCCGACTTGTCTCCGCCGCCATTAATATAAGCATTTTCTACTACCCTATATTCTATTCTTCCCTTTGATCCGTTAAATGATACAATAAATCCCTCCCAAGGCATATAAGAATTCAAGGAATAGCTTAACTGTGCTCCACTCTCATATTTTACTACCACACTCATGGTATCTTCGATGGTAATATCATCGCCGAACACGCTTCTGTCACGAATATATCCGCTGTCTGCCTCTGCGTCGAGATAAAGTGCTTTCAAAACGGGATTTGCCTCCAGATCGATTGCAAATGGATCATTTTTTGCCGCCTCGCTGCCATGGCATCTATAATAGAACTCTTTTACACCACGACGCTCTGCATTTTCCTTTCCATAAAAATTTCTCGCGCCAAATGCAAATACTTTCTCAGGGCGGGTTCCAAGCCAGAAATTAACTAGATCAAAATGGTGAGTGGACTTGTGCACCAGCAGTCCGCCGCTGTTTGTCTTACTTCTATGCCATCTTCTATAATAATCTGCACCATGCTTTGTATTTAACAGCCACTCAAAATGTACAGAAAATACCTCGCCAATGGTGTCATCCATAATAAGCTCTCGGATCTTGGTATTCGTCGGCGCATAGCGATAATTAAAGGTAACACGCAGATGCTTTCCTGTTTCCTTCTGTACATCAATAATCTCCTGCGCTTTCTCCTCATCGATTGTCATTGGCTTCTCCGTGATAACATCACAGCCCTTTTTCATTGCGCGTATAATATATTCATGATGTGTGCGATCTACAGAGGTGACAATCACCACATCAGGCTTTGTCTCATCTATCATCCTGTCAAATTCCGTATAATGATACGTTGGTACCGGGGCATGTCCATGCTCCTTCTCAATCACCTGATTCGCATAATTCATTCTTGTCTGGCTTAAGTCACAGAAGCCCACAATATCACATGTGTCCTTAAAGGTTGAGCAGATCGCTTCATAATACATCCTTGCCCTGCTTCCCGTTCCTACCTGCGCATAACGTTTCTTAACCATAAACCCTCCATTCTGCCGCGTTTACTGGCATCTATCCTGCTTTCTTTTGATATAATTAGTATAGCACAGCCTGCTGGCAAAAACTATAAAGTAATTTACAGATTTGCTTCCTATTACCGGATTTTTGACTATTATCACTCATTAGATTCCCTTATAATATTTTGAAAAATGATACCTTAGAAACACCACTTTACAACTTTTTCATTCATCTATTTGTTTCAAATATAACTG
>CAMWWW010000003.1 GCA_947178015.1 uncultured Clostridia bacterium | reverse complement strand
TTGCGAATTATGCGATACGCTTCAGCGAGGTTTCTCACGAGCTTAGCGTCCGCTACGTTTTTCACTAAGCGAGAGCGGGGTGACGGAGGAAATAGCTGCGCTGGCTATGCGGACCCTTCCCGAAAATGATTACACAAATTGTCTTTAAATAAACTTATGCTTTATCAAAAAATAGTAACATATTAATGATACTAATAAATTCACATTAGTATAATTCTTAATCTATCCAAATTTTCCTAAGTTAAAAATACTGCTATTGTAAATACGATTGCGGCAGAGTAAAACCTTATCCCAATACTCGGTTCAATGCGATGCCCAAAGTTCTGCCGTGGTCGTAAGCCCTCGTATTCCAGAACACGCCGCTATTATCGCGCAGACTTTATATGACTATTGGTAATGTTCTTATGTATTTTGAGTCATAAAAAAGCAGAAGTGCATCGACTAAATGTCAATTACTTCTGCTTTTATAATAACTATATGTTTCCGTGAAAATAGTTTATGCCGTCTTGATCTCTCCCGCCTTTATCAACGCCCATTTTGCAACGCTAGGCCCCAATATGGAATAGATAAAGGTCGAACACAGAATCACCGTTCGTATTTGTGGTCCATATTGCGGAACAATCGACTCTGCCACTAAGATCAAGCCCAGCGCCACCCCTGCCTGCGGCATCAAGGTAGGGCCCAGATAACGGCATACCTTCTCATCCTGATGGGTAAGCTTTCCGCCAACGTAAGCTCCCAACATCTTTCCTATAACACGCATAATCACATACACTACGCCGAGCAATCCAATGCTTTTCAATGCATCCAAATTAAAACCAGCCCCACTCATCGTAAAGAAGAACATTAACAGCGGTGGGGTAAAGGAATTGCTGACTTCCATCACGTGATCGATCTCGTTGGACAGATTGACAAGCGCAGCGCCGAGAGCCATGCAGCTTAATAAAGCCGATCCATTCAAACGCCCGGAAAGCCAGATGGTAATAAAGATAATGCCCACCGTCACACAGATGCGATTGGAGCTTTTCTTAAAATGGCGCAAAAATATCATCATCACAATCGCCATCACTGCTCCCAGCACAAAGGAGATCAGAACCTCATACACTGGCTCCAGAATAGCCAGTACAGACAGCCCTCTGCTCTCCTCCATGGATTTCACTATAGTCGCGGCAAAGCCAAACGCAATCAATGCTGTGGCATCATCCAGCGCCACGACGCTCATCAGCATGGAGGTCATCGGTCCTCTGGCGTTGTACTGCTTGATGACCATAATGGTCTGCGCAGGTGCCGTCGCGGCGGCAATCGCTCCCAGCAAAATAGAGAGAGGCGCCGGAAAGCCCAACAAGATACAGGCAACTATCACCACCGCCACAGCTCCAAAACTCTCCAGACAAGCAATCACAAATGGTGCAATTCCCACCTTTTTAAAGTAAGAAATCTTAAACTCACTGCCTATGGAAAATGCAATAAATCCCAGAGCCATATCTGATGCCACCGAAAAGCTGTTTACCATGCTCTCTGGTATTACATTCAATATACAGGGACCAAGAATCAGCCCCGCTATCAGATACCCTGTAACATTTGGCATATTGAGATGCTTTACCAGACGCCCGCACACCAAGCCGGAAAGCATGACAATCGCAATGTCAAATAATATTTTCTCACTCATGTCTCCTTATCCCCTTTGTATATTCCACCGGAATGGTAAATACAACTCCGACATTCTGATGATTTAAATCTCCTACTACACGCTCAATGGCATCGACAGCGGGCTGCACCTGATCTTTTTCTATTACCATAAGAATTGTGTTGCTCTTGGCACGTGTCGCAGAATTAAGAATCCCGCGGATCGCTCCAAAGAATAGGACATCTTCTTCATCATGGTGCAGCACTTTTGCCATACCAGTGCTGTCAATCACCGTCGCGCCGGCCACGCCAGCGTGCTCCAGCTCCGTCAGCACAGCATCCAGCTTTTCGTGGTGGTTTAGTACAAATACCAATAATTCCATATTTCTCTCCCCCTCCAGTTCCCTTTTTATTCTTCCAGCTCGGACATCAACGCTTGTATTGCCGCCTGAAGCTGGTTATCTTCTTCCTTTGTTATTTCCGCCTTTTGCCTTAGCTCCTCATTAAGCTCCACCTCAATATCAGGGGTAATGCCAACTCCGTGAATATTTCTTCCTGCGTGAGTAAAGTAGCTTGACACGGTCATCTTAACAGCCGTATTCTCATCCAATGGATACACGGTCTGAACAATTCCCTTTCCAAATGTCTGGGTTCCCACTATTATACCTGCACCAAAATCCTGCACATCCCCTGCAAAAATCTCTGATGCGCTGGCACTCTGCCCATTTACAAGCACTGCCAAGGGCACATCAAGGATGGTCTGCGCATTGGAGTATGCCTCATTGCCACGATTTCCATCCTTATCTTCTGTGTAGACCAAAATTCCCTCTGGAAGAATCATATCTAACATGCTGATCACCACATCAAGACGCCCGCCCGGATTATTTCGCAGATCAATCACCAGTGCTTTCATTCCCTCTGAGCTAAGCTGTGCAATCCCATTGAAAAATTGGCTTGCTGTCACTTCCTCAAATCCTGACACACTCATATATCCAACCTGATTGTCCAACATCTCTATCTCAACCGTAGGGACCTCAACCTGACGCCTCTCCACATCAAGAACAATATAATCCGCCTCTCCCTCGCGCACCACGGTAAGCTGCACGGTCGTTCCTGCCTCTCCTTTGATCATAGCAACGACTTCATTGAGATCCATGCCCGTCACTTCCACTCCATTCACCGCATAAAGAATATCATTCGGAAGGATTCCCGCCTCATATCCCGGCGCACCCTTAAACGGCTTTACCAGAGTGATAATTCCCGTCGATACATTCTGAGAAACAGACACTCCAATTCCATAATATTTTCCTGTCGTGCTCTGCTCAAAGGAATTATATGCCTCCTCATTGTAATAAGTTGAATAGGGATCGCCCAGCGCATTCATTAGCCCCTGATACATACCATCCCTCAGATCCTCGTCGTTGATGTCATAGAGAAAATTCTCCTGAAGCAATCCATAGATCTCGTCCACCCGCTCCACAAAATCTTCGTTTAGCAGCGCGGAGGATAATGCTGGATTCTCCGGTGTTGTCGTCTCGATTTCCGGCGTTGTCTCTGTCTGCTTCTGCCCTAAGCCATCTCTCTGAATCACAAAGAGGTTAATCCCTATCATCACACAGATCGCAGCACAGATAAAGGTTCCCAGTATTCCTCCGGTCAAACCAATAATAATGCCTTTTTGATAATTCTTCTTTTCTTCCATTTTACTCCTCATTTCTGTACAAACTATACTTAATACATCCCAAGATATGGTCCCGGATCGACATACTCTCCATTGATACGGACACTAAAATGAAGATGCGGTCCTGTTGAATTTCCAGTTGATCCAACCAATCCAATAATATCTCCCTTTTCCACAATCTGCCCCACCGATACATTTAGCTTAGAACAATGCATATATACGCTCGCAAGCCCATTTCCATGATTGATCATAATATAATTTCCCGCCGATGAGCTGTACTCTGAGATCACTACCTCCCCGCGGTACGCTGCCTTAATAGGCTGCCCTGAAGGCGCGCCAAAATCAATTCCACTGTGATATTTGTTCGTGCCGTAGATTGGGTGGATACGCCAGCCATACTCTGAGGTGACACGGTAGTAAAAATCCAAAGGAAATAAAAACTGCCCGCCATCATAAATCACTCTGCTGTTCTCTCGTCTTAACTGCTCCTCCAAATCGGCAATTCGACTGTCCAGCTCGGCTAGATCTTCCTCCAGCTCATCCAGTTCTTCTTCCTGTCGAGCGATTTCAGCCTCATACTGCTGTAGCTGTTCTGCTTTTTTCGCAATCAGAAGCTCAATGGCCGCCTTTTCCTCCTCTGCCTGCGCAACGAGATCGGTAAGCTCTTCATGCTCCTTCACAAGCTTTGCCTCTTTTTCTTCAATCTCCTCACAAGTCTGCTTGTACTCTTCCAACATTCTTCTGTCATAATCTACGATCTGCGTGATATATTCTGCTTTATTTAAAATCTCAGCAATACTCTCCGAGCTTAATATTAACTCCAGATAGGATTGATTTCCATTCTCAAACATAAACTGGATTCGAAGCTTCATCGATTCATACTGCTCTCTCTCCACCTCTCTTGCCGCCGCAAGTTCAAGCTCTGTCTGCGCGATCTCCTCCTCCTTCTTCACGGTTTGTTCCTGAAGATCTGTGAGATTATCCTCCGCCACCGCAAGCTCCTCATCCATCGCTCTTATATAAGCCTTGGCGTCATTTCGAAGCTGCTCCAATCCCTGTATTTTCTCTTGCACTGCCTCCAGCCTGCTCTTGGCATCCTTCCTGTCCTGCTCCGCATCACTTAACTTATCCTTTGTGCTGCTAGCATATACAGGAAAAGACAGGGATAACACTAAAACAATCATCAAAACCCGTATTCCCTTGTTCTTCCATATCTTCCTTCTGCCCATTCTATCCCTCCATGCTGGGTATCTGCGAACTATTACACTCTAAGATGCTTTCTCGTTGTTGTGCTGCTTCCCAGAAATCCTATCCCCACTCCCAGAATCAAACCTACGGGAAGCAGAGAGCGAAAGACATCCGTTATGGGAAGAAAAACCATGACACTGCTCAGTATGCTGAATTGCTCCAGCACATAGCTTATCACACTTCCGTATAAATAATAGATTGCGGCCAGAGGAATCGCGGCTCCGACCAGCCCTATCAAAATACCTTCCACCAAAAACGGCGCCCTCACAAAAAAATCTGTGGCACCAATCAACTTCATAATGGAGATTTCCTCCCTCCGCACGGTTATGCCGACCGAAACGGTGTTGCTGATAAGGAAAACCGCGACTGCAAGCAGAATCAGTATAATCGCTCCTGATACATATCCTATCAGCATACCAAAATCTGCAAAACTGTTTGCTGTCAATTCCGATTTATTGACCTTGCGCACATCGGGAATACTTTCCAGATAATTTACCAAACTTTCCTGCATAGATGCCTCTGACAGATATATCGTCTGATAAGCGCAGTTTATCAGCGGGTTATCTCCCATAAATGCCTTTGCGTACTCCTCATTTCCCTCAAAATAGACATCTTTAAAACTGTCCCACGCTTCATCTGCAGAGGTATACTCCACATGAGACACCTCGTTCCGCCCGGCGATCTGCTGCCCTAGAACACTGATTCTCGTCTCGCTGGTCCCCGGCTCAAAAAATACTGTGACACACAGAGAGGACTCCGCTTCCTTCACCATAAACTGCACATTCATCACAATGGAATAAAATAAACCAAACAAAAAAATACATGCCGCCATTGTGCTGATGGAAGCCAGCGAAAACAATTTGTTGCGAAAAATATTTTTAATGCCTTGTTTTAGACAATATACTATTGTGTTAAATCTCATATATACCCCTGTTTTCGTACAGAATTCTATTGATGGTAGCCGCTCTTTTTCTCATCACTGGTAATCAACCCCTTGTGCATGGTTATCACACGCTTCTTCATAGCATCGACTATCTCCTGATTATGTGTCACCACCAGCACCGTGGTTCCTCTCTTATTAATCTCCTCCAAAAGCCGCATAATCTCCCAAGAATTCCTTGGATCAAGATTTCCCGTCGGCTCATCTGCCAATAGGATCGCCGGGTTATTGACCAACGCCCGCGCAAGCGCCACTCTCTGCTGTTCTCCTCCTGAGAGCTGCTTGGGATAAGAACGATACTTCTCCGCAAGCCCCACCAGCGAGAGCATCGATGGAACCTGCCTGCGTATCACCCTCGCCGGCGTTCCCACCACACGCTGGGCAAAGGCAATATTTTCATATACGTTTCTATCCTTCAAAAGCCGGAAATCCTGAAACACCACCCCAAGTCCGCGGCGATACCTTGGAATATGCCTTCTCTTCATGCGATTGAGCAGCTTATTATTCACATAAATTTTGCCTCCCGATGGTTCCAGCTCCTTAAGCAACAACTTAATCAACGTTGATTTTCCAGAGCCGCTGTTTCCCACAATAAAGACAAACTCGCCCTTCTCAATCTTCAGATTCACATTATTCAAAGCTGGTGTTCCCGTCTCGTAGGTTTTGCTCACATTCTCAAATACAATCATTTCATATTCTCCATAAATGCAATCAATGTCACCGCGGAGAAATAGCTTCCTACTCCCCCACGGCGACATAGCTCCTTTTTCCTCCCGGCACCCCTTAATAATCCAGAGATTCCATATATTTCATGTATTTTACTACCATCAGCGCTATCTTAAAGGTAATCGCATCCTCAAATATGCGCAGATCCAGATTTGTGCTCTTCTGCAACTTATCCAGACGGTATACCAACGTATTCCTGTGAATATAAAGCTGTCTGGACGTTTCCGATACATTCAGACTGTTCTCAAAAAATTTATTGATTGTCGAGAGCGTCTCCTCATCATAATCATCCGGCGATCTCCCGTCAAATATTTCCTTAATAAACATCCTGCACAGCGGAATGGGAAGCTGATAGATCAATCTGCCAATCCCAAGATTATTATAAGCGATTACATTTTTTGTACTATAGAATATCTTCCCAACATCAAGCGCCATCTTCGCCTCTTTATAAGAGCGAGACACCTCTTTAATATCCTTCACAATCGTGCCATATGCCACATGAACCTGACTCATCGCCTCCGTATTCAGCATATCTAACACCACTCTCGCTGTTCTGCCAAGATCTTCATATGTATCCCCCGGCTTCAGCTCCTTGACAAGTATAATATTCTTCTCGTCCACGGCAGTGATAAAATCCTTTGTCTTAGTCGAAAAAAGACTCCTGACCGTCTCCAGTGCATTGCTGTCCTTCTCATATTTCGTCTCGATAATATATACAACACGCCTCACATCTGTCTCAATATGCAGCTTTTTCGCACGATTGTATATATCAACCAAAAGCATATTGTCAAGCAAGAGATTCTTTATAAAATTATCCTTGTCAAACCTTTCTTTATAAGCAATCAACAAATTCTGTATCTGGAAGGCTGCAAGCTTGCCCACCATATAGACATCCTCCGTCGTCCCTCTTGCCAGAAGAACATACTCAAGCTGATGCTCATCAAACACCTTAAAAAACTGGCTGCCCTGAAGCACTTGACTGTCTGCCGGAGATTCCACAAATGTCAACACCGCACTCTGACTTTCCTCTGCCCCCGCAAAGGTGGAAGCCAATACCATACCCTCCGTATCAATCACACATAGATCAATTCTGGCAATCGCCTTCAAACCATCTATCGTACTTTGGAGAATCTGATTCGAAATCATCCTTATACCTCCCGCCCTATTTATAATGCTCTACACCCCAAAAAACATCTCAGACCTTCCTGCATTTCTATGCTGACAGAAAATTGTCCACTTATATATTATAGCAAATTCCACTATCTTGCAAGCTTTTTTTAGGAATCCAATCATAACAAAAAGCAGCGCTGAAAATCTCCTATCGTCCTCAAGGCATTTATTGGAAAACCGCCCGCATATCCTAATAAAGCAAAAAAAGGCAGATAAACTTAAATTGTCTATCTGCCATAAAAGATCGCCTATCTATTAGTTGGAAATAACCTGCTCTGTCTCTTTATCGAAAACATGAAGCTTCTCTAAATCAAATGCCATCTTAACCGTGTCGCCCGGTCTTGCTGTAGTACGAGGATTTACTCTTGCTGTACAGTTAAACTGCTCAATATCAAAATACAGATAAACCTCTGCACCCAACAACTCGTATACACGAATAGTAGCCTCGATTACGCTGTCTGGTGAATTAGAAATGTAAGCCTCCTCATCATGTACATCCTCAGGACGAATACCAAGAACGACGGTCTTGCCAATATAATTGCCTTCAACCAGTTTCTTAGCTTTTCCTACAGGAACCTTAATATTATGTCCTCCAAAGCTCAAAATCACATCTGAGCCGTTCTGTTTTACAACTGCATCAATCAGGTTCATCTGAGGAGAGCCAATGAAGCCTGCAACGAAGAGATTCTTCGGTCTATCATACAGATTCTGAGGAGAATCTACCTGCTGAACCACACCATCCTTCATAACAACGATTCTGGTACCAAGTGTCATAGCCTCTGTCTGGTCATGTGTTACGTAGATAATAGTAGTTTCCAGTCTCTGATGCAGCTTGGAGATCTCGATACGCATCTGCACACGAAGCTTTGCATCCAAGTTGGACAGAGGCTCGTCCATAAGGAATACCTTAGGATTACGAACGATAGCACGACCCATGGCAACACGCTGTCTCTGACCACCGGAAAGAGCCTTCGGCTTACGGTCTAACAAATGCTCAATATCAAGAATCTTAGCAGCCTCATGTACGAGCTTATCAATCTGATCCTTCGGAGTCTTTCTCAGCTTAAGACCAAACGCCATATTATCATATACAGTCATATGAGGGTACAAAGCGTAGTTCTGGAATACCATCGCGATATCTCTATCCTTCGGCTCAACATCATTAACCATCTTATCGCCAATCCAAAGCTCGCCGGAGCTTATCTCCTCCAAACCTGCAACCATACGAAGTGTTGTAGACTTACCGCATCCAGAAGGACCAACGAATATGATGAACTCCTTATCCTCAATTTCAAGATTGAAATCCTTAACTGCCACAAAGCCGTTAGGATAAACCTTACAAATATTCTTCAGTGATAAACTTGCCATTTCTTTTCCTCCTAAAATAGATGTTATTTTGTATCATTTCATTGACTACATCTATTGTACACTATACATTCGAAAAAAGAAATAGTGTAAATGTCAAAATTTCCTCTGGTGTTTTGGTTATTTTGTATATTGATTTTACCGTTTATTGGCGTTCTTCTATAAATCCCTCTCCAAACACTTCCCTTGCATCACTCACTGTCATAAAGGCGTTCTTGTCTATCTTCTTCACAATTTCCTTTAACTTGACAATCTCCTTTTTCGATACCACGCAGATAAGCATCCTCTTCTGATTTCCAGAGTACATTCCCACCGCATCAAGCCCGGTCACACCTCGGTCTAGTTCTTTTAAAATCTGCTCTGCAATCTCCTTATAAGAGTCTGAGATAATATATGCCATTTTAGAAAATTTAAGTCCCTCAAGCAGCCCGTCTGATACCTTCGACACTAAATAAATACAGATAATGGCATACAAGGTATGGTTTAATCCAAACACCCAAGCGCCTGCCAGAACGATCAGACCATCTAAAATCTGCATAATCCTTGCTATGGAATAATGGCGCATATAATGCTGTATTATCGCCGCCATGGTGTCCGTTCCTCCCGTAGTCGCATCTGCCAAAAGTACAAGCCCAATGCCGACGCCACTGATCACACCGCCAAAAATGGCAGCAAGAAAAATATCATCCGGCATCAAGTTTATTTCTGGAATATAAAGAAGCGCCACAGACAGCCATATCGTGGCAAAAAAGGTTTTGGCAATATAATGCCAGCCTTTTATGCGAACCGCCACCAAAAATAAAGGCACATTGAGCAGCAGATTTGTCAGCCATAGAGGAATTCCTCCTTCAATTAGGTGTGCTGTCAGATTCTTAATAATAATTGCAATACCAGAGAACCCGCCAGTAATCAGGGAAATGGGATCATAGATCCCTTTAATAGCCAAAGCCATCAGGCTGGTGCCCGCCATAATCATCAGATATTGAAACCATTTTGGTTTTGCTTTCATAATCATCCTCTCTATATTAGGGTGTGTTACATTTTAGAATAACCAATTACCAATTCCATATGCATATTTACCTATAGGCAAATTTATCGAACCCTCTTTTCTTTTCACCCATTTCATGTTATACTACCCTTACCAAGTATTTCCTAGAGCATGTTTAAAAATGGAATAGAAATTCCAGTGGGCTCTAAAGTAAGGAGGGATTTCTATGGAACTCGGTGCTATATCGAATACACTAAGTACTCGAAACGTTTCTTCCCAGATTGACGTTGCCATACTTCGCAAAAATATGGACTCCATGGAAGAAATGGGAGACAGCATGATTAAAATGATGGAGCGTTCTGTTTATCCAAACCTTGGCCAGAACATTGACGCTACTGTTTAAGCTGCCTCAAAAAATGAGTGTGCCAATCAGACACACTCATTTTTTATGCACAAGGACGCAGAAAGGAAGTATGCGGCTAAAGCTGCCCGCGTCCGGCGCGAGCAGGAGAAGATGGCTCTTCCCTACTCGATTGCACATGGATGCATCAGAAAATTGGCGCTGACACAACGCATACTCCTCTACTTTATTGCCACTGCCTCGATCTCAATAAGAACATCTTTTGGCAGTCGTGCCACTTCCACACAGGATCTGGCCGGATACACCCCGGCAAAGTATCTTGCATAGATCTCATTCACTTTTGCAAAATCCTCCATATTTTTGATAAATACGGTGGTCTTAACCACCTTTTCTGTGCTGCTCCCCGCTTCTTTTAACAGCGCGGCAAGATTTCCAATCGCCTGCTCTGCCTGTGCCTCAATTCCCTCTGGTATACTTCCAGTAGAAGGCACCACCGGAATCACACCAGAAGTATAAACCATATCATTTACCTCAATCGCCTGAGAATATGGTCCAATCGCTGCGGGTGCTTTATCCGTACTTATTGCTTTTTTCATAATATCCCTCATTTCTATCCTATTTTCTATTTCCTATATTCAATGGTATTGTCTGTAATTTTTATCCTATTTTCCTTTAATAGTCTGCCAATAGCTCGCTTAAATGCATTTTTACTCAGTGAAAATTCTGTTCGGATACGGTCTGGATCTACATTTTTGTCGGTAAATGGCAGCACTCCTTTATAGCGCTCCATCACCTTTATGATCTGCTCGCAGTCCTCGTCCATCTGAAGATAAGCTTTCTTCCTAATGCTTAGATTTAGCTTTCCATCTTCACGCACCCCCGTCACCCTCGCTTCCACCGCAGCGCCCGGCAAAATAGGGGCAAATATTTCCTTTTTTGGAATCACGGCATGATATTTGTTATCAACTGCCACAAATGCACCTATCTCTTCATGTATCTGATAGACCGTGCCATGTATGATATCGTCCTTCTGATAAGGAGAATCCTCTCGCAGAAAATCGTATATGCGCATCGTACCACACAGGCGGCTGCTTTTGTCCAGATAGAGGGCTACCAGATATTCCTTTCCTACTTCTGGAGCAAAAAGCTGTTCTTTATATGGCACCAACAGATCCTTTTCCAGTCCCCAGTCAAAAAATGCACCAATATCATTTATCTCCACCGCCTTTAACAGCGCGATCTCCCCAAGCTGCATACGCGGCTCCCTAACCGTCGCTATCAATCGATCCTCTGAATCACGGTAGATAAAAACGGTAAACGCATCTCCGGGCTTTGTGTTTTCCGGTACCTGCTTTATCGGCAAAAGCACCTTCTCTTCACGTCCCGGCTCACCAAGATAGACACCGAAGTCTACCCTATTCATCACTGTCAGCTTCTGCTTTACTCCTATTTCAATCATATCAATCCCCATTTCTTGAAAAAAGGAACCCCACCTCACATACCTGTAAAGGCTACGACTGCATATGGTTTTCCTTCTTTATCATTTAGAGAAATCACCCCGCCCTTCTCTGTGCTTACCACAACAGGATGAATCCTATCCCCATACACCGCAGATTTTCTGTACTCTGCGCGCAATGTGCGGATCGAAAGCATCTGAGGCATATATTCCTGTGCCATCAGGATATATTGTCCATTGTTTACATGACCATTTGTATCAATCTGATGTTTTCTAATGGGAAAAGGATTCTCTGCAATCCCGCCCTCCGGCACTATAATCTTTCGCTCCGCATAATCCATCTCAAGGCTGGGCTCCCTTCCGTAACTACTCTCCATCTCCTCCGTAATTCGGACTGGCCGATTTTTCTCCCAGTCATAGAATACCCATATGGAATTTGCTTTCACCAGATATCGCTTTTGGCTATCATAAATCGCAAAATTTCGATAGCCATATATTCCCTTAAAGCCATGCGCCCATGTTCCGATCGTAATTCTCTCTGCCAGCACAGGAAGCCGCTCTATCTGAAGCTGCCATGAATTCAGCAGCCATACCAGCCTGTGCTCCTTTAAATACTCTACTCCAAGCCCCAGATCCTCCGACTGAAATGTACTGCAATCTTGCATATAATTGATCACGGAGCTCAATGCCAGCGTGCCGCTCTCATCAATCTCGCTGTAGCGCACCCGGCTGTCAAATGTATACATTCTGTCCCTCTCTGTTCTTTATTTCTTCTCAAATTCCTCTACTGCAGATTTCAGCGAGGCAAACTCATTGCTGTATATCAGCTCCAAAAGCTCATTTAGCTGTCTTAAACAGAGTCGAAGCTCCTCTCCCTGTATCAATCCCTTCTCATCTGCCTCAGCCAGCTCGTCCAGATCTATCACCTTTACATAACCGTCCGGCATTATCACTACATCTGCCAAAAGATCGGTAAAGATATAGGTCTTTGTCTCCGGCTCATATTCTGTCTTTATAATGTCACAGTACCAGAAAAGAAGTGAGCCATCCGCCTTCAACATCTTGGATATCTTAATTCCCTTTTTTAATAAATAGCAAGAGATCCCGCCAAAAAAGTCCTCTCTCGGCTTTAAACATTTCCATCTGGTGACAATGATATTCTCATCCAACCTTAAAATCTCGTCATCCTTAAGCTCCACGCACTCCTCAGGAATCAGACGCTTTCTGTAAAGCCTGATCTCTCCCATATCCCCCTCCCCTCTACACCTTCAGCATAATATCGCGATTGGTGTGAGTATACTGATAATACGCCACGCCGGCAGCGTCAAGCATCCGCTTAGACGCCATCACGGCGGGAGTATTGGAATATTTATCACTGTCATATACAATGGTTCTTATGCCTGCTTGTATAATCGCTTTTGCACACTCGTTGCAAGGAAAAAGTGTTACATAGAGCTTGGCGCCCTCCAAGCTCCCGCCGCGGTAATTTAAAATCGCATTAAGCTCTCCATGTGTCGAATACACATATTTATTATCCAGCGGACCGCCCTCTCGACACCAAGGAAATTCATCATCGGAGCAACCATTTGGGAACCCATTATAGCCCATAGACAAAATCTTATTATCTTGGCTGACAATACATGCTCCCACCTGCGTGCCGGGGTCCTTCGACCGCATACCAGACAAGATCGCCACTCCCATAAAATACTCATCCCATGAAATATAATCTGTTCTTTTCTCTCCCACAGCTCTCTCCTTTCCTACTTTGTTCCAAAAATTCGGTCTCCTGCATCTCCCAGCCCCGGTACAATATACCCGTGATCGTTTAGACGCTCATCCAATGCCCCAACAAAGATATCCACCTCAGGATGATCTGCCTTCATGCGCTCCACGCCCTCTGGCGCCGCAATAATGCACATAAAGCGAATATTTTTCACACCCTTCTCCTTCAACAGCCGAATTGCAGCGGAAGAGGAACCTCCTGTTGCCAGCATAGGATCAACGACAAACACATCCCTCTCGGCACAATCCTCAGGAAGCTTGCAGTAATATTCCACAGGCTCAAGCGTCTCTGGGTCACGATACAATCCTATATGCCCAACCTTCGCCGCCGGAACCATTGTGAGCATCCCTTCCACCATGCCAAGCCCTGCGCGCAGAATTGGCACAATAGCCATCTTCTTTCCCCGAAGCTCCTTTGCCGTCATTTTGCAGATAGGCGTCTCAATCTCCACATCGGAAAGCTTGAGATCTCTCGTCGCCTCATAGCACATCAGCATCGCGATCTCGCTGATCATCTCTCGAAATTCCTTCGAGCCTGTCTCTTTTCTGCGGATAATCCCAATCTTATGCTGAATCAGCGGATGATCCATCACAAATACTTTTGACATAACCCCTCCTATTGCTCTATCTGCTGAATCCGCCTAATATGGCGCTCATCCTCAGAAAAAGGCGTATCCAAAAATGTATCTACTATCTTAAGAGCAAGCCCTGCCCCCACAACTCTGCCGCCCAAACACAGCACATTTGCATCGTTGTGCTGTCTTGTCGCCTCCGCACAGAAGCAGTCGGTACAAAGTGCCGCGCGGATGCCGGGCACCTTATTTGCCGAGATTGAAATTCCGATGCCTGTACCACAAATTAAAATGCCCCTCTCGCTTCTTCCCTCTGCCACCTCTCGCGCCACCAGCTTCGCATACACTGGATAATCACAAGAGCTTTCCTCATAACAGCCAAAATCTTTATACTCGATATTTCTCTCCGTCAGATGCTTCATAATTTCCTGCTTTAACGCATAACCGCCATGATCACTCCCTATCGCAATCATATCTGTCCTCCCTCGTATTCCTCCAAAAACAATTTCTCTGCCACCAGCTTGACCAACACGCTGACCCGCTCAAAACATTCTATATACTCCTTTAGATCGCCTCCCGCCGGGTCCTCCAGATCACCCTCTCCATCCAAAAACTCATTGATGGTATATACATGGATCGCTGATTCGTACCTCTCATAGATTCCTCTTTTCTGTTGCTCCGTCATTGTGAGCACCAGTGTGCGCTCGCCCAGATCCTCCTCCTTAAATGGGATCGAGTGAGGATGAAACAATGGAACGCCAAGACTCTCCGCCGCTTTTGCGGCTTTTGGATTAATAGGCTCTGGAAATAACACAACCATCCCTCTTGAAGCTGTGGTCAGCGCTCTTCCCCTGATCAGCCCCTTCATAACTCCTTCCGCCATCGGACCCTTACAGGTGTCGTCCGACGATACAAAGATAACTCTGTCATATTTCTCCATACTGTTTCTCCTTACAGCCTGATAATCTGGTGTCCTGCTGCCTTGATCAGCCGGTTCATAATCGCCTGTCCGAGATCCTGCTGCGAAAAAGCCTCCGAAAAAATATATTGTGTTCCCAGTTCATCAAACTCTCTAAGTACTGCAAACAGATGCCGCGCTATGGTTTCCTCATCTTGTCTTGTCCCAATTACCCTGACATCCTCCTCATGATAAAACCTGCGCGTTTCCTCCGTCGCTATAATTCCGGTCCGGTATCCCTGCCGCCGTTTCTCCTCCGCCAGACGCGCAATCTCCTCTGCTGCCTCCGCAAGCTCCCCCTCCACTATCGTAAGTTCCGCCTTCGGTGCATAATGTCGATACTTCATGCCGGGAGCCTTCGGCTTAACATCCGGCGCGGCCTCTTCCATCAGCGAGGGGTCCATCTGTAATTCTCCAACCACCTGCTCCAACATAGGTACTGTGACATACCCCGGCCGCAGCAGCATCGGCGGATCAACCGTCATATCCACAATTGTTGATTCCAAGCCAATCCCAACGCTTCCCCCATCTATCAGCATATCGATCCTGCCCGCCATATCCTCGATCACATGCTCTGCCCTAGTGGGACTGGGGCGCCCCGACACATTGGCGCTAGGGGCGGCAATCGCCGTCTGGCTCTTCCTTATCAACTCCCTAGCTGCCGGATGGGACGGCATGCGCACCGCCACCGTCTCAAGCCCACCAGTGACACAATAAGGAACCTCCTTTTTCTTCTCAAAAATCAACGTAAGCGGTCCCGGCCAAAAAGACTGCATTAACTTCTCCGCTTTTTCTGTTACTTTATCAGCAATGCGATCCAAACCTTCTCGATCTGCGATATGAAGAATCAAGGGATTGTCCGATGGTCTGCCCTTTGCAGCGTAAATCTTTCCCGCCGCATCCTCGCTCATTCCGTCAGCTCCCAGACCATACACCGTCTCCGTCGGAAAAGCGACAAGTCCGCCGCGGCAAATAATCTGCGCCGCCTGTATATAGATATCCTCGTCCTCTGGGGAAGCCGTAAGCTTTCTAATCCATGTATCCATCTCGCCCTCATTTCTGCACGGCAAGCACCGCACATAACAGAATTTGCAAATACTAATAATATGCATGAGTATACCACATTGTTGGAATTTATGCAATTTTTTGTTATGCCGGAGGTGTATTTTTTTCAGAATGAAAAAATTCATATACCTGCCTTGCTGCCGGCTCATTCATGCCGGGAACCTCCTTTAACGTCTCGATATCTGCATTTTTAATCTCCTCCAACCCTTTAAAGTATCTCATCAACGCCCTTCTTCTAGTTTTTCCAATTCCATGGATATCATCCAAGATCGAGTGTACCTGCTCCTTTGATCGTAAACTTCTATGATATTCGATGGCAAAGCGGTGCGCCTCATCTTGTATCCGGGTAATAAGCCGGAACCCCTCGCTATTTCGGTCAATCGTTATCTCCTGATTGTTATAGTACAGCCCTCTGGTTCTATGATTGTCATCTTTTACCATGCCGCAGACGGGTATTGCAAGCTTCAGCTCCTCAAGCACCCGCAGCGCCACATTCACCTGTCCGCGCCCGCCGTCCATCATAATTAAATCTGGGAAACGAGTAAAGCTTCCATATTCATCCTCTCCACTTCTTTTCAGCTCCTCCATCCCATGCTCAAATCTCCTTTTTAGAACCTCCTCCATGCTGGCGTAATCATCTGGTCCCACCACAGTGCGAATCTTAAATTTCCGGTAATCACTTCTCTTTGGCTTCCCATCTTCATAGACAATCATGGAGCCTACGGACTCCATGCCGCTGGTATTGGAAATATCAAAGGCTTCTATTCTCTGTATGCCCTCAAGCCCTATCCACTCCTCTACTTGATGCAGGGCCCCGCGCGTGCGAAGCTCTTCTCTCTTGATCTTCTCCTTGTCTTTCTCAAGAACCATGCTGGCGTTCTTAAAGGCAAGCTCCACCAGCCGCTCCTTCTGCCCTTTCTTCGGCACGCGGATATACACTCTCTGTCCCTTTTTCTTTGACAGCCACTCCGTAAGCAGCTCTTCTTCCTCTGGCATTGCCTGAAGCATCAGCTCCCTTGGAATAAACGGGGTGCCCGCATAATACTGTTTGATAAAGCTTTCCAGTATCTGTCCCTTCTCCTCCTGAACCGCCACATTGAGATGAAAATGTTCTCTGCCAATCAGCTTGCCGCTGCGAATAAAAAACACTTGAACCACCGCATCATTCCCATCGCAGGAGCAGGCTATCACATCTCTGTCCTCCATCTCGCTGCTGGTGATCTTCTGCTTCTGTGCTATCTGTTTTATGCTGCTCCACAGATCTCGGTACTCCATTGCCTGTTCATATTCCATCGCCTCAGATGCAGACAGCATCTTTTCTTCAAGACTCTTTAAGATCCCTTCATAATTTCCATTTAAAAAATCCATCGCTTTTTGAATGGACTCTCTATATTCTTCCTTTGAAATATAACCCTGACAAGGAGCCTGACATTGTTTAATGTGATAATTTAGACAAGGGCGGCTTTTCCCGATGTCTTTCGGCAGACTTTTGTTGCAGGTGCGGATCTGGTAAAGCTTTCTTAAAAGCTCCAATGTATCCTTTACTGCACCCGCGCTGGTATAGGGACCATAATATTTCGACTTATCTTTTTTCATATCCCGCGCAAACAAAATCCTTGGGAACTCCTCATGAATCGTCACTTTAATATAAGGATAGCTCTTATCATCCTTAAGCATAGTATTATAGCGCGGTCTGTGTTCTTTGATTAGATTACATTCCAACACGAGAGCTTCCAGCTCCGAATCGGTGATAATATATTCAAACCGCCGGATATGAGATACCATCTGCTCAATCTTTGCGGTCTTATTTCTACTGCTCTGAAAATACTGGCGCACTCTGTTCTTAAGAACAATTGCTTTGCCAATATAGATAATCTCATCCTTCTCCCCATGCATAATATAGACGCCCGGCTTTGCGGGCAGCTTCTTTAATTCTTCTTCAATCTGAAACATGTCTAATCCTCAAAAAATGCTGCTTCCCTTGCATACTCCTGCATCTTTGCTATCTCACTGTCTGTAAAGTTATAATATTGCTTCAAAAAGTGATATTCCTTCTCCAACGTGGTATGGGATACCGTCATATTGTCTGTATTTACTGTTACGCGGACACCGCGGTCAAACAATGTGCGGATTGGATGACTATATGGATCTTTGGCAAGCTTTGTGTGGAGATTGCTTGTCGGACATACCTCCAGCGTAATCTTTTCATGAACCAGCCTCTCTATCAGCGCCTCATCCTCCACGGCGCGCACGCCATGCCCTAAGCGCACCGCCCCAAATTCCAAGGCGTATTTTACACTTTCTGGTCCGGCTGCCTCCCCAGCATGTATGGTAAACTTTATCCCCGCTTCTCTTACTTTGTAAAACAAATCCCGGTATCTCTCTGTGGGAAACAATGCCTCTGCCCCTGCAAGATCAACGCCAAGCACCCCTCTCCCAAAGTATTTCACCGCAGACTTAAGGGTTGCTTCATTGAATGGATCAGTATCCTTTCCGCGCATAAAACAGAGCAGCAATCCTGCACATAGAGAAGGATATGCCGCCAGCCCCCGGTTCATGCCGCGAATCGCTGCCTCGACTACCTCGTCCATGCTCATGCCGCCACGCAAAGAAAGCTGCGGAGCAAAACGTATCTCAGCATAAGCAAGCCCCTGCTCCGCCAAATCTTCACAAAGCTCATACACTACCCTCTCCATAGCCTCCGGCTTTTGCAGCACCAAGAGAGGTATGTCAAAACATTGTAAATACTCGGTAAGATTATTACAACTCTCTGACACCCGCATGCAGCGCGCAAGCTCCTCCTCAGAAGAAACAGGAAGCCGAACTCCCTGCTCCGCTGCAAGCTCCCACACCGTCTTAGGACGCAGGGAACCATCAAGATGTACATGCAAATCAATTTTCACACAAAAACCTCCTTCCGCTTCTTTTGTACTATCGCCTTATATGTCATCAAGTAAAAGAAAACGGCCAGAAATATCTGACCGCATCCTCTATTCTACATACAGCGTATCATCTTGTTCTCGAATTCGATAGAACACAGGACGCTCCTCCAGTTTTTTGTTGGGGGAATGAAGTGTAAGGTACAATTCCCCGTCAAGTCCTGTAAACAGCATACCATGCCCGCCATTTTGGGAAAACAACAACCTCTCTTCCTGTCTCCATTTCCCTGTAATATCGCCGTTGTCCGAGTAGGCGAGCGCCTCTGTATATCCTTCTTGTCCAAAGCTGGACCACAAAAGGATCAGCCTTCCTGTCTTTGTTCTGTATAGGAACGGGCCGTCCGTGACATAATTTTTGCCCGGATGATTTGGATTCTCATGAGCAAGCACCCAGCTTTCTGCCTCTGATGCGGCAAACAGCTTTATCGGCTCACCGACCGCTGCCGTCAAATCTTTTGCAAGCTCCACTGCACAGATGGTTCCATCCTGAATCTGCACCCACTCATGTACAAAAACCATATAAGGTTTTCCCTCAGGGCTGACATAGAATGTACCATCAATACACTCCCAGTCCTTTGGCGTCACCTGTCTCTGACTGTGTTCCACAAAGGGACCCAATGGATTGTCTGCCCGCAATATCTGCGTACCGCCAAAAATCCCCTCTCCTTTAAAGGTTGCAAACATATAATATGCTCCCTTATAATAATGAACCTCCGGCGCCCAGCAATTTCTGTCAGCCCAAAAACCTTCTGGCTTATGAAACACCTCAAATGGTCCTTCCCAATCCTCAAGATTTTTTCCCACATAACAATCAAATCCCGTCGCCTCGCCCCAACAGGTTTCCGCACGTGTGCCATACATATAATATACTCCATCACACACCAAAACATAGGGATCACGAATATTAATCTCCCAGCTCTTCAATCTGTTCTTCCTCCTTGGCAATCATGCTACTTTCCTCTGCCTGTTCTGTCTGCTGCTCTTCTCCTCGCACCTCATGGAAAATCTCCATAAACTCTTTTCCTGTAATTGTCTCCTTCTCAAACAGGAACTCTGCGATTTTATCTAAAACATCACGATTTTCTGCCAACAGCTCTTTTGCACGCTCAAAGGCACTTTTCAGTACCTTCATCACCTCCTGATCAATCTCCGCTGCCGTGGCGTCTCCACAGTTTAATACCGCACGTCCGTCCAAATAGCGATTTTCTATACTCTCAAGACTCATCAAGCCAAATTTCTCTGACATTCCGTACTGCGTGATCATCGCTCTTGCTATCTGCGTCGCCTTCTCAATGTCATTGGATGCTCCTGTCGTCACAGTATCAAAAACAAGCTCCTCCGCCGCACGCCCCGCAAGCAATGTCACAAGCCGCGCCTCCAGCTCATCCTTGCTCATCAGATATTTCTCTTCCTCTGGCACCTGCATCACATATCCCAGAGATCCCATGGTTCTTGGCACAATCGTGATTTTCTGCACTGGCTCCGCATCCTTCTGAAGCGCGGTGACAAGCGCATGTCCCACCTCATGATAGGCAACCGTCCGCTTTTCTTTTTCCTTCAGTATCCGATCCTTCTTCTCCTTGCCGGCGATCACGACCTCTACCGACTCAAACAGATCCGCCTGATTCACCACATTTCTTCCCCGCTTAACCGCAAGGATCGCCGCCTCATTGATCATATTTGCCAGATCCGAACCAACCGCGCCTGATGTAGCCAGCGCTATCTCATCCAGATTCACACTGTCATCCATCAACACGTCCTTTGAATGAACGCGAAGTGTCTCCAACCTTCCCTTTAAATCTGGCTTGTCCACAATAATTCTCCGGTCAAAACGCCCCGGTCGCAGCAGCGCCTTATCCAAAACCTCTGGTCGGTTTGTAGCGGCAAGAATCAAAAGTCCCTTTGAGGTATCAAAACCATCCATCTCAGAGAGAAGCTGGTTTAAGGTCTGTTCTCTCTCGTCATTCCCACCATAGCGGGTATCCCTTGTCTTTCCGATCGCATCAATCTCATCAATAAAAATAATACATGGCGCCATCTGCTGTGCCTGCTTAAACAGATCCCTCACTCTGGAAGCGCCGACACCGACGAACATCTCCACAAAATCCGAGCCCGCAAGAGAGAAAAATGGAACCTTCGCCTCTCCTGCAACCGCCTTAGCAAGCAATGTCTTACCTGTGCCGGGAGGTCCTACCAATAGCGCTCCTTTCGGAAGCTTGGCGCCAATCTTAACATATTTTCCCGGATTGTGCAGAAAATCTACAATTTCTGTCAAGGACTCCTTCGCCTCATCCTGTCCCGCCACATCCTTAAAAGTGACACCCGTTGACTTTTCCACATACACCTTTGCTGTGCTCTTCCCGACACCCATCATACCTCCGCCGCTGCGGGTCATTCGCCTCACAAAAAAGCCCAGCACTGCGTACATCAGCACGATCGGCAACACCCACACCAACAAAAAGTCAAGGATAGCTGAGCCAGAATCCTGAACTGGCACATCAAACTGTACATTATTTGCCGCGCACGCCTCATACAAGGTTGTGCGATCTACACCAAAGCCAGTATAATACGTAAATTCCAGCATTGGGCTAACCTGCTTCTTCGGCACGATAACAATCCGGTCAGACTCTACGCGGACGGCCTCTATCTCACCAGCCTCCATCTTGCTCACAAATTCTGTATATGAAATGTACTTCGTTGTACTGCTCTTGATCCAGCTATTCATAAAGCTGATCAACGTCAGCATCAGCAGTCCTGAAATCACCAGAATAATAATTGTCTGTGTGTTCTTGGGCAGCTTATTGCTGTTCCTGTTCTTGTTTTCGTCCATAACTCCTCCTACATCAGTATGTACTGGTCATCGCCAGTCTACTCCATTATAGGATTTGTCACCAGATAAATCAATATACATATTATAAAATTTTATTAATAATTCACTTGTTGACAATTTTTTGATAAAAATATTACTTTTTGTAAGAGTTACTTGTATAATCATTTTCATAGATATATTTATATCATTATTTTCGAAATACACTCTAGTATTTTATTATATTTTGTAATATAATAAATTTCTGTAAAAGTGAATAAGCAGGAACCGAAGATGGGTTCGGATGTGCTTCAAAGGAGAGGTGGCTTGTTAAAGTCACCTATTTTTATGTGCAGAGATGCATAGGGAAGCTTGCTATTGGCACAGCATCCTGCGTGGTGGTTTCGATTGAAAAAGAAAGATAGGAGTGTGAATGAATATGGCGGTTAAGTATGTTTTTGTGACAGGAGGAGTGGTGTCTGGTCTTGGAAAGGGAATTACGGCAGCGTCTTTGGGGCGGCTTTTAAAGGCGCGTGGGTATAAGGTGACAATGCAGAAATTTGATCCCTATATTAACATCGATCCGGGTACTATGAATCCCATACAGCATGGGGAGGTTTTTGTGACAGATGATGGAGTGGAGACGGATCTGGATCTGGGACATTATGAAAGATTTATTGATGAAAATCTGAATAAAAATTCCAATGTCACCACTGGTAAGATCTATTGGTCGGTACTAAATAAGGAAAGAAGAGGAGATTTCGGCGGCGGTACCGTTCAGGTAATTCCTCATATTACCGATGAAATCAAAAGCCGTTTTTACAGAGATATGGATTCAGAAAATTTGAAAATAGCCATTATCGAGGTGGGCGGCACAGTGGGAGATATAGAAAGCCAGCCATTTCTGGAATCTATCCGCCAGTTTCAACATGATGTAGGACATGATAACGCCATTTTAATTCATGTTACCTTAATCCCATATCTAAAAGCTTCTGGCGAGATGAAGACGAAACCGACGCAGGCGAGTGTGAAAGAGCTTCAGGGAATTGGAATTCAGCCGGATGTTCTTGTATGCCGTTCCGAGTACCCTATGGATCAGGGGGTGAAGGATAAAATTGCTCTTTTTTGTAATGTGCCAAGTTCTCATGTTCTTCAAAATCTGGATGTGGATATTTTATATGAAGCTCCTCTTGCCATGGAGAAAGAACATCTTGCCGAGGTGGTGTGTGCGTGCTTGAAGCTTCCCTGTCCGTCCCCAGAGCTTCAGGACTGGGAGGCAATGATCCAAGCCTTTCGAAATCCCAATAAGGAGATAGAGATTGCTTTAGTGGGAAAATACACACAGCTTCATGATGCATACATCAGTGTAGTAGAAGCGCTAAAACATGGTGGTGTTCCGGGAAGCATCCATGTGAATATTCGATGGATAGATTCGGAACAGGTGACAGAAGGAAATGTTAAGGAGCATTTAAGGGGAATCAATGGCATACTTGTTCCGGGAGGCTTTGGAGACAGAGGAATAGAGGGGATGCTATGTGCCATTCAATATGCAAGGGTGCAAAATATCCCGTTTCTGGGGTTATGCCTTGGGATGCAGTTATCCATTGTGGAATTTGCAAGACATGTGCTGCTTTTTGCCGATGCGCACAGCGCAGAATTTGATCCTGTAAGTAGTCATCCTGTTATCCATCTTATGCCTGAGCAGGATGGAGTCGAGGATATTGGCGGGACTCTTAGGCTTGGTTCTTATCCATGCTTATTGGATAGATCCTCAAAGGCATATACTTTATATGGCAGGGAAAGGATAACAGAACGTCATCGGCATCGTTATGAGGTAAATAATGATTACAGAGAGCAGCTTGTAAAAAAAGGAATGAAGCTTTCTGGAATTTCACCAGATGGGCGGATTGTAGAGATGATCGAGATCCCTTCCCATCCATGGTTTGTTGCAACACAAGCTCATCCTGAGTTTAAATCCAGACCAAACAGACCACATCCATTATTTCAGGGATTTGTGGAGGCGGCATCTTTTCATAAAATATAAAGATACATCCCGTTTACAGATTTTGGATACATAACAGAATATCAGGTTGGAAGTATAGATGGATAAGAAAACATTTTTTGGAAGCATTTTGCGGAAGTTGATGAGGCATACAGCGAAATAATGGACAGGCTTGTAGAACAGATGGCGGGGTAGAAAATCAGATTGAATTTCCTGTCGAACTGTGCTAATATTTCTTTGGGACTACCAAGATAGTAGGCGGTTAGCCCTCTTCAGAGGGACTGTGACTCTCCGATTACATAAAAACCGCAAGGGAATCTGAGAGAAAGAGAGTTTTATCTATGTCCTTTACAAAAACATAGGTTTTTGTAAAGGTGATTCGTATAATCATTTTTGAGAATGGTCCGTGCAGA
>CAMWWW010000002.1 GCA_947178015.1 uncultured Clostridia bacterium | reverse complement strand
TTTGTATCGTTGCTGTAGACAACGATATTTAGTCCTCTTGTCCTTTTTGCTTGCTCCCATCTATTGATCTGCACGGAGCAATCATTTCCACACTCCAGCCCTGCACTGACTACTCGATATATCACCGCTCCATCTCGAAACGCTCCCATTTTCTCCAGTCTCTCGCCCGCCATCTGCTCGGCAAGTACCTTCTGCTTCTCTATTATAGCAAAATAGCTCTTTCGATAGGCATCGCTCCAATCTGCCCGCAGACCAAGAGAGTGCAGCAATTCTTTACATTCCTCGTTAAGTGATGACGCGGCATCGTCCTTAGCCACAATAAATATCGTATAGCGCTTATCTCCTAACATAGAAAGATAGCTCCTAATATCTGTCTCATTATGAAGTTTAAAATCTGTCCATATCCCATCGTTAAATTTTCGTGTCTGTTCCCATTGTTCATCCTGTTGTGCAGTTAGTCCATACTGTTCTTTCAGCATGCTGCCTAGATAAGTGGTTATCTTCCTCGCACCCGATGGATTGGAATGTGCATTTTTATTCCCATCTGTGCTGCTGTCATTCATATCAAGCGCATAATTAAATTCTATTGCATGATAAAGCTCCTCTAAATTATAATCCAAAAAGGTTACATGATGTACCTTTGCATAATCTGCGATTGTGTTATGCCTCTCCAGTGTCTGTGCAAGTGTTGGAGTCTTTACTAAAATCAGCTCTATTCCCTCTTCCCGGCATAGTGCTGTAATTCGTTCCAGATATAACTCTGCCTCTGGAACAAATGCATCCCTGCCTGATTCCTGTGCAGTCAAGGGAACATAATCAGAGTAGCCGCAGCTCTCTCTATATAGCCAAAAACCTTTTAACTCTGGTGGTGCTGCCATATTCTCCCATAAAAAATCGGTCTCATTTAATCCTGTCCATCTGGTGTGAAAACGTATATTGCGAAGCAGGTATGAAAGCTTTGACTGACTTTCATCAAACTTGCATATCTGCTGAACAGCTTCTTCCTTTACTGCACCCCATCTCATATCATCGAGGGCAAGCCGTGAGCCGCCCTCATTTATTTTTTCATCAACAAATAGCATATAGCAATCCAAAACCACTACCTTTGGTGTCTGATACTGCAATGCTTCCTTTAGCCAATAGTAGGAAACCCACAAGGTCTGTGAATTGCTTCCCAGATTATAGCCTCGAATACCATATGCATTATAAAGATCCTGTGGATTAAATCCTGAAGCTGTATGGCTGCTTCCCAGAAAGAGTACATCTATGGTATTTTTCTTCATCTTGTAAAATCCTCTGTAAGTTTCCGTCAGCGGATTTGTCGAGCTGTGTAGATATTTGGGTGTCAGAGTTCGATTTACGACGTATATCATTGAGAAAAGCAAACACAAAAATAAGACCGCTATTGTGACTGATCTTATGTACTTTTTTATTGCTTCCTTTCTTTCTGCTTTCATACTTTTTCCTTCCCTAGATTGTATTTGAAAAATACTTTAGAAGCCTCCATAGATAAAATCACTGGCGTCAAAACCATAGCCATAAGTTCCAAATACCATAATAACCGCAACAGCCCCCAGATAGATTCCCCAGCGTATCACTCTTGGCTGTCCTAAAATCTTATCCCGTATACAATAATTTCTCTGTAGACTCTCCATCTTAAACAGCAGCCATACCGATGTGAGCAGCACGCCCCATTCTTTCCAAGAAAGCCCCAAGGTAAGCAAGGAATCATCAAAGAAAATCCACGGATTGTATACTGTTACCATGCTATACAGCATAGATATTCCTGTCCGCAGGCTGCCTGCTCGAAATATAATCCATGCAAGCATGACAAGAAAGCAGGTTGTTAGACATTTGATATATCCTCTTACTCGCCCACGCTTTTCAATGCCAATACAGCGAAATATGCCATCTCTTATATTACTCGTTATCTCCCCGCCTATCTGGTAGAACGCGTGCATTAGACCCCAGAAAATGTATTTGTACCCAGCTCCGTGCCATATGCCGCTGATAATAAAAGTTATAATTAGGTTAATATATTTTCTGTCTTTTCCTTTTCGATTGCCGCCAAGAGGAATGTAGATGTAATCCTTTAACCATGAGCTGAGCGAAATATGCCATCTTCCCCAAAACTCCTTGATAGACTGTGACAGATATGGCTGACGGAAATTCTCTGCAAGATGAATATCAAAAAGCTCTGCCACTCCCTTGGCAAGACAAAGACAGGACAGGAAATCTGCATAGAGCTGAATACTGTACAAAATCCCAGCCACCAACACATAGCTGCCGCGATATGCCTCCCAGTCAAGAAAAATAGCGTCGACAACAATAGATGCTTTATCTGCGATCATCAACTTAAGGAAAAATCCCCACACAATCATCTGTATGCCCTTTATGAAACTTTCCTCCTTAAAGCTATGCCCATCAAATAGTTGTGAATTCATCTGTTCATATCTGGGAATTGGCCCCTGTATAATCTGTGGAAAAAAAGAAACAAACAGTGCATATTTCCCAAGATTTCTCTGCGCTCTCACTCTGCCTCTGCTCACATCCACCAGATACGACACAATCTGCAATGTATAAAAAGACAGTCCCACTGGCACTATCCAAGGATATGTTTTTCTGTGTAAAAGAGACTGAAGAACAAAATCACCCTCCTTTGTCATTATCAGAGGTAGTGTCGTTAGAATCAGACAAACGGCTAAAGCAACGCGGCACTTTATCAAAGATTTTCCAGTATTATGCATATAATCAAGCAAAAGTCCCATGCTATAGCTAATCAGTATCGTTATGATTAATACGTTCCAGCTCGTTTTCGAAAGCTTATAGTAAAATATCATACTTCCTGCAAGAAGAACAAGCCATCGGCGCCGCTTGGGAAGGATGTAATACATGACAAGCAGTATCCCTACAAAAAGATAAAAATAGATGAAAATATAACTCATAACGTGTCTCCTATCTTTTCTATAGTATATTATGCTACTTTATAATACTTTATCCTACTTTAGACGACAAGTCAATATTAAAACCGACAAAATGTTATATTATACGAAAAAGGAGTATGCTAATGAAGCCATTAAAAACAAAGGTCAGCATTACACTAGATGCAGATGTGATCGAACAGTTAAAAAAGCTCGCTGAGGCAGACGACCGCTCATTTTCCCAGTTTATCAATCTAGTTTTAAAAGAATATCTTGCTCATAAACGCGAATAGAGAGAACTGAGACCTTTGCAGCACATCTCTCTGCATGGGTGTGCACAATCGAGTAGGAAATTATTCTTTCCTACTCGCCGCGCAAAATGTGTACTGTACCAGCAGCCCATTTTCTTGTAATCAAGTGGATTGTTTTTCGATTTTCATGGCAAAGTTATCTGCTAATATGAATAGAGAAAGTCTTTAAGAAGTAGTGACGGTAAATCTATCCGTTTTTAATTGTTTATAGGGAGATTCCTTGTTAGAATATTAGGAAATAAAATTGCCAATCCCATAAACAGATACGGGACTGGCAAAATCAATTCTCATAGATTTTTTTTGGACGCTTGTTCCTTCCATAATGAATTATTAGTTGATAAGATACTCCTGATATAGTTTATTTCTATACTGTTTATCTTGTGTGACTCTGATTACATCCTGTGATCGCTCATTTTCCATCAGCTTTGCAATTAGCTTAGACAGTTTGTCTTCGCCTTGTTCAATTCCCTGTTCAATTCCCTGTTCAATTCCTTGTTCAATTCCTTGTTCAATTCCCTCTCTTTTTATGGTCTTCGCTTCATATTCCAGAACTTTTCCACCCATAACCGCCTTCACTCCTTCCTTAACAGAATTGTATTTTACAGCGATATGTTCCAATACTTTGTTCGACATATCAATAATAGTACATCTTGTATATTCGCTGATGGCTCCCTGATATAAGAGTTCTTCCAGCTTATTTTTAATCTGCTCATATTCCTCTTGCAATGCTTTCAATTTCGTTTTGTCCTTTTCATACTCCTCAAATCGAGTCTCGTGAGAAAAGATATAAAAAGGAATCAACAACAGAAGGTCTTTCTCAAAAATCTCTTTCAGCGTGTATTGTTGGGATTTCACCACCTGAATATCATATTCTACTGTTCCTCCGGGTGTTACCATCCGAATTTTTAGTGTAGTGGGCGTCGATGTGTAATGTCTTAAAAACAATACAGCAGAGTGTGGTAGTGTCACGGTAAGAATGTTTCCTTTAATTATCCCTTCATCAAGAGCGATTTGCGTGTCGTATTCAAAAAATCGGATCAGCATACTGTTATCGGTACTGCTCTGACATTCCAGATGGTATTTTTTTGTTTCTTTTCCTTCTATCTTAAAACTTGTATCTGTGATCCGTTCCTCCTCATTCCCACCTTGTTGGTTCAAAAAGTGCTCATTTGGTGAAAAGATGATTTTTTCCTGTCCAGAATAATGCTCCCTAAACACCTCATTAATTACAGGAATGATCAGCGGGCTACAATCATTGATAAGTGTGCGAAACACATCGTCATAAGGTGTGTTTGTTATCCTTACATTTTCCATGGTTATCTGCTCCTTCTATTATATTTTACCACATCGTACAAATTTACTCAATCAGAAAACACATTGTTCCGAAACAGAATTGGATGTGGACTCTGCCTCTATATAAACAATGCCACGTTTGGTTAATCTGACTCATCACACCATAAAAATCAGCCCATGCCATACCTGCAAGGGCCGATTAAATCAGACGATCGTCTTTAATACATGCAATATCTTCTTCTGCTCACCATAATAATATAAATGAGGAAAACCTGCATACATTCTCTGATCTGCATTTCCTGTGATCCAGCTTTTTTGATTGGAAGCCTTCTGTGCAACAAATGCTTCTCCATTCTCTTCGCAGCTCCAATAATGAAACTCATGTGCACGTAGACTTTCGCCTTTTTTACACAATATGGTATCTCTCTGTGCGGTCAACTCAATATAACCAAAGTTTTGCAGTCCCTGATTTCTTATTCCTCTGCCAGACAATGCACCCGCCATGGGATAGCTCTTTCCCATCTCATTCTCCAATTCCTCATGAAGATACAGGAATCCGCCACACTCCGCAATACAGGGCTTGCCCTCCGCCATCCATTTATGAACAGCCTCCCGCATAGCCACATTCTCTGACAGTTTCTTTGCATGTACTTCTGGATAACCGCCGCATAATAATAATAGATCAATATTCTCAGGAAGCTTTGTATCCCTCAAAGGACTGAAATAAACAAGCTCACAACCTGCACGGCGCAGAAAATCAAGATTATCTCTATATAAAAAGCAAAATGCCTCATCTTTTGCAACTCCAACCCGCACAGGCTTTGAGAGCACTTCCATATTTTCCCAAACATTAGGATACTCTAGTTTTGGGGCGCTTGCTGCAAGTGACAGAATCCCCTCTATATCCACTGTCTCTTCCAATATATCTGCCAATCCATCCATTCTTTTTTGCAGATCCTTGACCTCCTTTGGCAGCACCAGACCCAGATGGCGGCTTTTCAGAGCAATCGCCTTTTTTTGCGGCACAAATCCAAGGGGAGTCAAGCCAAGCTCTCGCGCATAGGCGGCCGCTTCTTGGTACAAGCTTTCTGAAAGCATATTAAATATAACGCCTTTGATCTGCTGCCTGCCCTTTGCACAATAATTCGCATAACCATATAGCATGGCTTTTACAGAAGCCGCCATACCTCGGCAGTTTAGAATCAACACCACGGGTGTTTCCGTCCTATCAGCAATCTCTGCACTGCTTGCCCTTTCTGACATGCCAATCCCATCATAGTACCCCATCACTCCTTCAATTACCGCAACACTGTCCTCCTTCGTATTTTCTGCCAGCAGATACCGAAGTGTGTCCTTCTCACAGAAATAACAATCCAAATTTCCAGATGGAACTTGAAGCACCTGTTGATGAAAAATGGGATCAATATAATCTGGTCCACATTTAAATGCGGAGGGGATAATCCCCCTCCGCAGCAGGCACTGAAGAATTCCGCAGGTCAAAGTAGTCTTTCCGTTACTGCTTCCTGTTCCCGCAAGCAGTATCCGATGTACCTGTTTTATCATAAAATTCCCACCTATTCTTTCTCATAAAGGAAGCGCTCCGGCAGCTTTAATCGGAAGCCATCCGCCAGATCTCTAAAATTCTGCGGCTGTATCGTCTGAAGCTTATGGGGCGTCACGGAGAGCACCTTCAAAAGAATCTCTGCTGATTTTTCCACCGTATGCATCAAGCCAAAGGTCAGATCAAAATCCTCCCCAGAGCAGAACATACCATGATGTGCCCAGATCGCTACATTGTATCTCTCCATCAGCTTGCTCGTCTCAATCGCGATATCTCTTCCGCCGGGCACCATCCATCCAATCACGCCCACACCCTCAGGAAATACCACTGGGCACTCTGTAGCCATCTCCCAGAGCTCTCTGGTAAACACCTCATCATTTAGCGGCAGTACAAAAGTCAACGCTATCGTGTTTGTCGTGTGAGCATGATAGATCACGCGATGCTTTCCATCCGTCACGCGCTTCTTCACCTCATGATTCATCAGATGAGAGGGGAGCTCGCTGGTCGGCACTCCGCCCTCCACCAATCCCCAGCGGATACGGTAATTCTCACCCTTTTCGTCCAGCTCAATAATCGCGATACACACTTCTGGATCAACTTTAATATTACGAAAATATTTTCCGCTTCCCGTCACCAGAAAATATTCCCCGGAAAGTCCCGGAACACTGGTTCCTATCGGCGTCCAATTTCCCGGCGAATTCAATCTAGGCTTGATGGACTCCACCTCTTCTGGCTTTAGGCGGTAACTGAGATTTCCTCCATTCCGCTCATGCCAGCCCTGCATAAAGCCATCATCTGCCATCTTAATAAAGCCCTGCACAAACTTCGATTCCAGAATCCTCATGGCATGTTATCTCCTTTCTCATTAATCTAGGTGAAACACATTCTTCAGATCGATGGAAACTGGGCTGTTATCAGGATTTGTCTCCATAATATCAGCCATAAAATCCCACCACTTACGATTGATCGCTGTATCGGCACCCTTTGCCCACTTCTCCTCATCCTCAATCTCAATATAACCAAATAAGGTCAAAGTCTCCTTGTCCAGAAAAATCGTATAATTCTTTCCACCATGCTCATGAATCATATCCTTCATCTCCGGCCAAAGCTGATTGTGCCTCTTCTCATATTCCTCCTCACAGCCCTCATACAGTTTCATCTTAAAACCCTTAATCATAATTCCTTCCTCCTGTTCTTTCTACTATCTTCTAATATCTCCATCCTATACCTTTTGAGATAAATTATCAATAAAAATAAATATTTTTCAAATGTATTATAAGCTCTCCCACACCGTTTTCCACTCCATATCCTTTGCATAATAAAAGCTGGTATAACACGGCTGGTTATAACAATTATTCTGCCATGCGACTCCTGTTCTGTATTGAATGTCATGCATTAAGGTAAATAGCTTATGCTCTGTAATATCTATATTTGTGTAGATGCGGATCGCTGTGTTATCCGCCTTGCGAAGAAGCAGCTCCTCGCGGAAATCGCCCAAAATATCGGCAATCAAACATGCATTTCCCTTAGTTCCGTTATTGGTCGCCATCTCCTTTGGTTCAAGCATCACGCCGTGGGTATGATCGTTGATCACCCCATGGTGATTGCCGTGAATATAGTCTCTTCCATCCAAAATCTGTGTAGAAAGATCAGCAGCCCAATGGATACACTGATTTGTTCCAAGAGGTTCCTCAGAGAGCACTTCTCCTTTGCAGGAGTAGACCTTGTCCGCCGCCCAGACCTGAAGCCCGCGCACATTAGGATTAATATCTCCAATCATGCAGCGCCCCAGATCGGATTCTGCATATTCTCCAAAAATGACCTTGCCTGTCTCAGCATCGCGCAGTGCATAACCATAGGGAGCCTCCGTGGCGCCCTCGAATACATTGAATATTTCAAGCCCCGGCTTATCTGGGTCAATCTTTGCCACATGCATGGCATCCCCGTGCCCCAGTTTTGCATAGGTGCCATTCGGCAGGTAATCGTAGCTAGAATAAAGGAGGCTACCGTCGTGATCGATCACCGCCGCTCCATAGATAATTTCCTGACAACCATCGCCGTCCACATCCGCTGTGGATAAGCTGTGATTTCCCTGACCTGCTAGGCTTCCATAGATGGGATCGGTGCCCTGCGCAGCATGAGGATCGTCGCAGAATGGATTTTTCATGGGCACAAAGCCGCTGTCTATGGCAAAATACTCATGGAAATGTCCCTCAAAAAAGTCGTATGCCACCACTGTGGCGCGTGTGTAGTAACCGCGGCACACAATCAGGTATGGGCGCTCTCCATCCAGATATGCAACACCAGACAGAAACCGATCCACACGGTTGCACGGCTCAATCCGCTTCAATGCATAATCGCCCCACATCAGGCCGTCATCAACCCTGCCGTATTTAAATGGAATGGTATCAAGCTCCTGCCCATTTCCAGCAAACATCGTGAGATACTCCGGTCCTCGGAAGATAAAGCCCTCGAATTTATCCAACTCGTTTTTCGGACTTCTGGATGGAGCATACTCTTGAATAAAATAATCAGCCAACTCTCTGGCAGAGCGTTCACTCAGCGGATAATCGTATTTTTTTTCTATGCCAAAGCACTCTTCCAATGTGGCAGGCCAATGCCCTTCCTTGACCTCCGGCTCCTCGTGCCAGTTTTGAAAACGTTCTACCAAATAATGATAATAGTCCTCACTAGAGCAGACATAGTTATCCTCATGTGATACCCCTTTCTCCACATCCTCCTCTGGCAGTGTAATATAAAACTGCTCTTTAACCTTTCCATTTGGCAGATAAGTTGTCATGCATGTTCCGGGAGCTGTCTTTACCGCCATCTCCGCCTTGCCGTCTCCGTCAAAGTCGTAGACCATAAACTGGGTATAGTGGGCACCTGCACGGATATTGATTCCCATATCCAGACGCCACAACAACCTTCCATCAAGCTTATAACAGTCAATATAACATTTTCCTGTGTAGCCCTTCTGGGATACATCACGGGAATTTGTCGGATCCCATTTTAAAATATACTCATACTCCCCATCCCCGTCCACATCCGCTACACTCATGTCATTCGCATTGTAGGTATAAGTATCTCTTGCTGGCGTAACACCCGGTGCTGGAATCTGAAGCGGAATATCAATATAATTCTCTCCACTCCTCCACGCGCTCACACAGCCGCAGGCTGCCTCTTCTTCTCCATTGTGCACAGCAGCCACTTGATAGCTGTCGGTTTCTGTGCCCTCTGTATCCAGATAATTTGTGCTTGTACTTACTGTTGCAATGCATTTTCCATTTCTGTAAAGCTTAAAATCTGCACCCGTCACACCGGTCTGGTTATACCCATCTGTCTCCTCCGCAAGCAGCCTCCAGCTTAAGAAAATACCCGTCTTTGTCTTTACCGCGATCAAACCTCTGCCAAGCTTCTCCCTCTGCGGATGTAATTTTCTTTTCACTGGGGAAGCAATGATGTCGCTGCACTCTGCCTCCTCCCTGTCAATCACCGCCGCAACCTTAAAATAATGGGGGATATGTGTGCTGCGCTTAAAGACCAAACGTGTTTCCTTGGTTTCCGCCACACATTTATATACCATTTTCTCCGTACTTCTGTCCGACCAGTAAACATGATAATATTGTGCATCCTCGACCGCATCCCATGCTATCACAATCTGCATATCCTCTACATGCTCTATTCTTATCTCTGGCTTCATCTTTTTTCCTCCTTTTCCACGTCCGACACCACCATCTATGCAAATAACTTATAAACCCGCAAATCTGCATATTCCCCAATAAGCGGTGCAAGCTGCCGAAAGCCAATTTTGCCGCCCGCAAGCAGCGGACCATAGGTCTCTCCATCATCCTCAAACCGGAATATTTCCAATTCATTTATCAGAAACCGCACAACATTCCCCTTCTTTATCACGGCGATATGGTAGGGCGGCTTTGCATCTGCCACATCTGGGATCGGATCCCCGCCCTGTGCTGTCAGATAAAAGCCATAGCTCTTTCTCAGATTACAAGTGTGGAAGGAACGCTCATCCGGCTCCTTTCTTCGAAAATATGAAATATGGAAAGCATTGATATCACCATGATGATATTGCACATATTCTCCCGTCCGCTTCTGTAGGGAGCTGTCAAATAATTCCTTTTCCTCCGTTCCCCTTGCCGCAAAAAACATCATACACAGCCCCGGCTCTCGCACCGGATAAAAATCCCATGCAATCAAAACATCTGACGGAAACTCCTCCGGGCACCACAGCACATAATTTGCCTTCTGCCCTTCTTTTTCCGATAATTTATTCTCCAACCGCATCCTTCCCAGCGGAAAGGTAATCACGGCTTCCCCCTCCATAATAAAATCCTTAATGTCTGTCTCGGATGCAAGCGGATTCTCATATATAAGCTCTGTGCGGTATCCTGCTGCCAAAAGCTGCTGTTCTCTGCTCTCCATATCCATTCTCCTCTCCCTTCCTTTCACCTTCTTTTATCTAATCTACCAAATCAAAAAGCTTTTATCCAAAAGTCGCAAGATACCTTCGATAAAGAAATAATCTCCATAGATAATCGGCACTTCCCTGTCTGATTCCCGATGATACTTTGCAGAACCAAAATCCACGATCGAATCTTCCTCAGGATTCCAGTTGCAGTGCTTCTCCTCGATTGCCTGCAAAAGTTTTATCGCACCTGTATAGTACAAATTTTTCTCATATTCCTCCACTGTCTCCGCCAGTGCAAGAAGCCCGCACGCGGCGATCGCTCCGGCTGTCGTATCGTAATATACAGGCTCCAAGGGCGCGCGGAAATCAAGCAACGGCACATAATCTGTTGCCGCCGCATTGGCAAGAAAATAATGTGCGACACGCTTAGATGCATCAAGATACTGCTTTTTCCCTGTATAATGATAAGCAAGCCAAAAGCCGTAGAGCGCCCAAGCCTGTCCTCTGGACCAAGAGGAGCCTTGTTCATAGCCCTGTCCTCCCGGATTATCCACAAACTCTCCCGTCAGTGGGTCCAAAACCACAATATGATTGCAGGAGCCATCCTCTCTCATAATATATTGCAGAGCGGTGTTTGTGTGCCGCTCCGCCATCAAGGCAAAGCGCGGATCTTCTGTCTCTTTGGTTGCCCAGAACAGCAACGGCGTATTCATCAGACAGTCAATAATCATAAGTCCCGGTTGGTTTCCGTTCCATGCACAAAAATACTGTCCCGCAAGATTATACCGGCCTGCCAACACTCCGGCAGCCTTAAGCCCCCGCTCCTTCGCCTCCTCGTCACCAGTCAAACGATAATCCGCAACAGATGCATGAAGCCACATAAAGCCAACATCATGATTCAGCCCAGAATAATGATTCAGTGCCTGATCCAAACGCTTTTCCACTCCGCGCGCCGTATCCTTATATAACTCCTCGCCCGTCGCATGATACATCTGCCAAAGCATCCCCGGCCAAAAACCATTTGTCCACCAATGAATATTTTCCTCCCCCATATCCCGATATCTGCCGTTCTCAGGAATATACGGAATATCTGTTCCTACTCTCTTTGTCTGTGCTTCCAGCTTCCTACAGATTTTCTGATATATTCCTTCTGCCCATTCCCTATATTTTTCATCCTTATAGTTCATCATAACATTCTCCTTTCCCTACCACAATATGTTTCACCAAAAGCTCCGCCTGCACCTCGCTTTCCACTTCCGTGACGCCCGGCTCTATCCGATATCGAAGGGAAGGGATCAGGGCATTAGGAAATATCAGGTTGACATTAGAAACGCCACCTATCGCCGTTCCCTCTCCGGCTCCTGTCCTCTGCACCACTTGACTAAAACCGTTTTGGTCTGAGATCCTTGCAAACCCTTCTCCTTCCTCCTTCTTGGTTCCCTCCAATCGGTTTGGATAAGAAAAGCCACAGTCATACGCCTCACAGGCAATACGGCTCACTATCCGGTGTTTTCTTCTATGCCCTGTTTCCTCTGGGTACAACCACGTCTCCACCTCAATTCCTTCCAGTGGTATCCAGCGGGCGTAAACCCCCTCTCTCTCCACCCGGTACTCCTCACATTTTCTTCGAACAAAGGTCATCCCGTGCACGCGAAACGCCAACATAGAATCCGGAGCTGTCTCATTTAGTTTCTCATAAGAGCGCGGCACAGAAAAGCCAAACACAGAAGAATAGGCAAACTTTGCATACTTCTCGGCGCAATGTGTATGCTCCACCACCGGATACTGCCCTGCGGTCAGTGCCGTCACCTCTCCCTTTCTGTGCTGTATGAGCATATTGCACTCCGGGATCACAAACACAGGCTCAAGCCTTGGCATAGGAGCCGCCTCCACACTCCAGAAGGGATGCTTTTTCGGCAGCGCGAGAATCAGAAAGAGCTTACAAGCCCAGTAGGGCGAACCCGTCGCATTATAAGTTTCTGACATATTTAAATTTGGATAAGCATACCCAACCGTCAGCACATGACCATTATCAAAGATTGGCTGTCGCATCCAGTAATCAATATGCCGCTCCATCACGCCCTTAATGACAGGAAGCGGAAGCACCTCGACTCCCGCAAAGACACTGGCGCTGAAAAATGCCGCCTGTGCAAAGCGATAGGTCTGCGATCGCCCAAACGGCAGAGCCTTGCCTTCATCATCAAACCAATAAAGAAATGTCTTTGCAAATTCCTTTGCTCTCTCCTCATACTTTCTGCAGCGCTCCGGCTCCTCCGCGCGCATAAATTTTGCATACAAAAGACAATAATAGTGAATAGCAAAGGAAACATAATAATCCTTCTGTGGGCGCACACCATCCCCATACCAGCCATTTCCAATATAAAACGATTCATAATAATCGATGGCACGTTGCATACATTCCTTGCTGTACTCCTCACCCACACTTTTTAGGGCAAGATTGGTGATGGTATTAAAAAACTGCCAGTTATTTTCCACCAGCTTATATTGATTAATTTCATTCAGCCATGCCGCAAAGTTTTTCTTTGTTTCCTCCGACAACGGCTCCCACAACTTCTCTGGCACCAGAAGAATTCCAAGACTTAACGCCGCCATTTCTACCATGCGCTGATCTTTATCATGAAGATGCCCCCAGAATTCCTTATGCTCTGGGTCTGTACCATTTTTCATTCCCTCCTGATACACACCAAGCAGGCTCTCGTCTGTCCCGCCTCCTGCCCAGTAAGGGGCCAGCCCCCACAGAACACGGGAAAAGCCCTCCATTCCCGCAATCTTATTTCCATAGCCAGCCGCTGTCGCGCCAAGCTCAAGCCTTGCCTTTCCCTCAGAATAATGACTTTTTAGCGGCTCCGCCATAGCAAGAAAAATCTGTTCCCACTGTTGTTTTGATTTTGACATTATAATCCTCTTTTCTGCGCCGCTTTTAGCGCATAAAGCAATTTTGCGGCAAGCAGCGCACAGACATAAATTGCCGTGTGAAAAATATATTTTTTATATTATACTTCCGCACTCCAAATCCTTTAAAAACCCATCCTGTTTCATATCCTCAAGCGACTTTGGCATATAATTTCCTATTAACTCCAGCGCCATAATCACATTCAGACACCACTGAGATACAAAATTGGTTGAGATCCACGGGATCTCCTTCAAGAGCTTCTGATTCGCCGTATTCTCCAGATACTGTGGCTCAAATCCTTTTATGCCGTCCTTTTTCAAGAAATCCTCCAGAAGATAATACCATACCCAGTGCGCCAGATTCTCATCCTGATAATATTCTGCTCCAAACGCTGTCATTGCTGTCGCCATATAAGGGAAAGTCGCCTGTCTTTTGCCAAACATACCCTTCGCCACGCGCTCCTTCTTTTCTGGCGGAAGCAGATAGAATCGCCCAAAATCAGCAATCATCTTCTTCCACTCCTCATCCTCCAACAAATACGCAAGCTCGATCCAGACCTGCGACGCACCCATACAAATCTGCAGGTGACACCCTCCCGTTGACCTCTCTCCAATATATCTTAGATGACTATTCTTCGGATCGTATTCAAAATCAGAACCAGAAATCAGTTTAAGGGGCGTATTCTTTAAATCTTGAATCCCCGTCCTAATCTTATCCCTGTATTCCGTATTCTGATGACGCTCCCACTCCGTCATCCAGTTTGAGCAGAAACTGGACCAATCGGGGCCTGAGCGGGCATGTGTCGGATAAACCATACTCTCTTTCTTATAGAAAAACCGCATAGGATCTATCTCAAGCAAAGCAAAATCAGCATCTTTCACATCCTCAAACACATCCGCCATCCTTCCGTCACCGGTCAGATAATAATAAAAGCGATGATGTCCTGCCATCCCAATGCGCGCCTCCTTACATGGACAGCCCCAGTGACGCACATTATGGCGTGAACCAATGCCCTTATACCGACCAAGATGATAGGTATCCACCTCTGAACAATGGCGGCTCATCGCCTCAGCCAGCGTAAAAATATCCTCTCTTCCACTTCTAAGATAAGCATACCACAACCAAAGCGTAGGCACAAGCTCTGTATTCTGCCATGCATAGCCTCCCATATCATAACGCCACATATGCCGAACCTTATCATAGGTATGCATCACATCCCCATAATTATAAAAGCCGTAAAAACCTCTTGTCTCAATCTCTTCTTTATAAAATGCAACCGCCTTGTCAAGCTGCTCCTCCAAAAAGCGAGAGAACGGCGTACTGTAATCGGGTAGACTCCATCTGCCAAATGCTCCTACCTCATGATAATACTTCGGAGAAGCAGAGAGCATCATTGGCTTTTGCACCTCCTGATTCCAGCTAAGCAGATCGTTATCAGAAAGAATTGTACCCGAAAAGCCCTTAATCTCTATCTCATTTGTATTTCCAATACCATAAGGATCGGCGCCCAGCTCATCAAACCCCTCATAATAAGATTGCGAATACCCAGTGACATCATAATGGCGATAATCCATCGCCTCTGCCTCCGGTGTCCAGAGCCACATTGTCACCTCAGCGTTCTCTGTATCTACACGATCCATCCAGATGCCAGACGGATACTTCTGCCAAAAATCGCGCAGCGCCACAGCGATGCCGCCGTCCTCTCCTGCTACAGCCGCACAGCCTGCCGCACGCCTGCCATGCTGACAATCCAGATAACAACAATTCTCGTAGCTTGTCCTCTTTCGAATCGCATAATGCTCCGCACTATCCTGACAGATATGATAATTGCTCCATGTCGGCATATTGTCAAACGCTTGTCGAATATCCGCCGCAAGCGGCTCCTCCATCGTATCAAGCTCTAAATTTTCTCCTGCTATCTGCCGCTCATACAATGCAAGCGGAAGCTTTGGATGCCATGTAAGCAACAATTTCATACTCTCATGAAAGCACCCATGCTCAGAGGCAAATTTCACATGATGATTATACGCCTCTCCCTTTAATGGGCATTGAAAGCGGATTCCAAGCCCCTTAAGAAAATCCCTCTGCTCCTCCCCATCATAAAGAAATGTATGGGTAATGTGTACATTCTCACTCTCTCTATAAAAAGTCAGGCGAAGTACAAAAGGAAAAATCTCCCTTGCCTCCTTCTCCTCGCTATGCATCGCCCTGTGCACACCTCGCAGACAGATCACTGCCTTCTCTGTGCCGTTTTCCTCAAGCTCCGCTTCCTGAATCACACCAAGATAAGGAACCTGCCTCGTCACAGCACATCCGGCTTCCTCTTCTCTCTCCTCCAAAAGCAAAGTAAGGCTCCCGCTCTCTGCCGTCACTCTGCCGTCTGTGCATAAATCTTTTAGAATCTGGCTGCCCTGCTTAGGAACAAGGGCATGTACTCTCTGTCCTTCAATCAAAAATTGATCTGAGAGCTCCTTTGCCAAACCTTGTTCTGTCTCCGTTTTTTCTGTTGTGCTAAGAAACAACTCCGTTGTATTTCTATCAATTTTCGCTGCATGGCGGCTCCATTTCACACTCCCGTCTGGCCAATATGCACTGACGGAGCTTTGAACAGGAATTCTCTTCCCCAACTCATCCGTGAGAATATAGTCTGAATCAGCCTTCACGTCTCCTTTCCTCCAAGGTGCGCCCCATGTCACGTAACCCTGTAAGGCACGATTTGCCATTTTTGTAAAACAAATTGTTTGATTCATGTGGTTTTTTCCTTTCACTCTATTATCAAAATCCCATTACATGCAAAATGCACCATCAATACTCCATTTTCTTTCGTATATTCTGCTTTTTCTGCATGTATCTTATAATCTTCAAATATCTCTGGTAATTTTATTCGTACATTGTGCTCTGCTGCCGCGCTTATTTTTGCCTGAAAATTCGCTTTTTCTATATCCCAGCGCATATCCACGCTGCCATATGCATAGCGAAATCTTTTTACCTCCCCGCAGGACAACTTCTTTGGCAGCGCTGGAAGGAGTTTGATAAGATCCTGCTCTGCATAGAAAAGCATCTCCTGCACGCCATTTACATAGCCCATAATGGCGTCAAGCTGTACAGGGGCGGGGTCCATATCCAAGGTGATTCCCATCCCTCTAAAATCATTGTGAAGGGTGAAGAAATTCGGCAGCAAACACGCCCTCGCCATATTGTCAAGACACTCCATCGCTTTCTCGCCCTCCTCAAATCTGGCGTAGATCGCCGCCATATGTGCCATGGACCAGCCAGTCTGGGCATCTATTTTTCTAAGTGCGACCGCTTTTTTATAACCCTCTAGCTCGTTTTGGTTATCCACACGGTTGATCTCGGTCCCCGGAAATACTGGATAGATATGGGATAGGTGACGGTGGTTGTAATTGTCCTCAAAGTCTTCCTTCTGCCATTCTTTTATGGCTCCCTCCTCGTTCGTCTGGTAAGGCGGAATGGCGTCTATTATTTTTCTCCAAAGCGGAAACTTTTCTTCGCAGCAGCCACAGGTGGACGCCAGTTTTTCCAAATTGGTAAAAAATTCTTTTACTATCGCCAGATCCATTGTCGCGTTGATAGTTGTCGGCATGGGATGCGCCATCTGCACTCCCTTGGGCGGCATAAAATTATCCGGCGTATTTTCTGGAGAGACGCTAGGATATAGCTTTATTTTTCCATCGGGATAATAGGTTATAAAATCTTGGTAAAATTCTGCTACTTCCAGCAAGTAAGGCAAGATTTCTTTTTTTATGTATGTTTTATCTTTTTTATATGCGGCGTATTTCATATAGTGCTGTGCAAGCCAACCTGCTGCCCCAGTCCAATTTATAATAACAGGCACAATCTGACATGGCACAGACACGCCCGGCGTTGTTCCCGCAGGAATCCATATGCCGCGACAGCCATACAGTTTTCGCGCATTATCCCGAAAACTATCCATTCTCTGATTGTAATAGTGGAACACTGCCTCATGTAGCTCTGCTAGATTGCCTGTAAAGCAGTGCCAATAGATCATCTGGATATTTTCATTCGCCATATTATGCGGCCACGGCAGGCGGTAGCCTCCCGCCCACAGTCCATACAGGGGAAATGGATTTCCATCCCTTTTTGTCCCACTGATAAACAGATAACGCCCAAACCACCACAGCTTTTCGACCAATTCTGGCTCAGACTCCTCGGTAAACGCTCTCTGCAAAAGCTCTTCATTCGTGCGATTTTGATTGCCGGCAAAACTTAATTCTGCGCTGAAATACAATGATCTGTGAAGTACTGCGTGCTCTGCCAACGCCCTGTCATAGTCGCCGTCAAACGCATCCAATTTCTCTTGAAGTCTCGGAATCTCCTTTTCTGCTTCTCCCTTTACAAAGATTGCCAGACCAACCACTATGCTGGATGCATTGGTGATATGGATCGAATTCTCCGGCTCTTCTTGGCATATTCCATCCGTATATATCCTCGCTGCCATTCCATATGCGGACGTATCTGTATTTTCTGCTATATAGAATAAATCCTTGTTCTCTGACCAGCTTTTTTTATGCGCCTTGACATAGTCCCTGATGTCGCTTGGCTTTTCTCCAGCGTTTTCATGCATATCCAGCCAGAGATTGACATCCAGATCTGGCTTATCTGCACATATCCGATACAGAAGCATGTGCTCTGTTCGTGATACAAAGCCCTCTGTTCGACGGGCGCTTCCTCCGTCCAACCACTCGGATGCAGCCACTCCTGTATCCATAAAAAGCAGCCTTTGATACTGCCGGAACGTGCCCCTTGGCGCTATCACTACTTTGAGATCTCCCAAGGGAAGCGGCGTCTCCATCCTAGCCTCGTATCCTTTGTCCTTTAGCTTATGAACCAGCTCCCAGCTCGCCTCCTGATACTCCCCCTGATCCATTTTTGCGCGCATGTGCGCAAGCGCCTGTGATACATCAGGCAATGTTGTATTCTTTCCCCCGCTCCACAGATCGGTGTGATTTACCATAACCGTCTGGTATTTTGAGCCTCCAAAGAAACTGGCGCCAAGCGTCCCGTCTCCGCTGACAAGCGCCTCGCGCCAGATATTCCTCCAGAAAGAAGCAGGGTAATTAAGTTTTAATGTATTCTCATTCACCCTATACGGTTCCATCTTTATCCTCTATTCTGTAATCTGTACTGTTTCATGTGTCTCATAATCAAAATAGCTGCCCTCCAACATATGGATCAGCGTGTTGGTTTCAATAATCTCTATGGTATTCTCTTTCTTTAACAAGCCTTCCCTCACCCTCCATGTGTTTGGTGCAAAAGCACGCACCCCAAGAGATTCTCCATTTACCATTACCTCTAAACAATCATGAATCTCGTCGGAGCAGCTTAAGCGCAGCCTTGCCTCTTTGCCTTCCTCCGCGTCAAAAGTCCCACAAAAACGCAACTCACCACTGTAATAGGGAAATCCTTCGATATAATTTTTCCTAAGCACCGCTTTTTCTGGAAGTGTGGTAATCTTCCCGCCGTTTACGCCAAACGATCCCACAAGAAACAGCGGATCTCGTATTCCATCCCAGTCGTGCTTGGCTGTCACAGCAACGGCAATCTCATTCTCACCCTCTTTCAGATATGGGGCAACCTCGTGTATCCGATTATTCTGATCATTGATAAAAACGGGCTGAAAATCCATCGTATTGAGGGCATGTCCATTAATGGTAATAACAAAGTCACCGGTAATGGTTCGGTTATCCAGCAGCAGGCCTGCTGTTTCTGGCACCTTTTCAACAAATATGGTTGTCTTATAATAAACCTTTAAAGGATATTTTATATGAACCGCCTTTGGCGTGCCAAATTCACTCTCATATACAAGAGAATCCCCAGATAAGATGCCTGTCGCATCGCAGGTTTCTATCAAGGTTGCCACCTTTGTTTCCTTCCAGTTTTTCTGATCCAAGGATACCTGATAATTCTCCATGCGGTAGATATTTCCTCCCCGCATTGACACCTTCATCGGTATGGTAGTGTCAATCTCTATGACAGGTACAGGCTTCTGTTCTGGTTGTGCTGCTTTTTGATCAAACCGAAGCAGCTTTGTCTCAAATGGAGCCAAGGTAATCTCAACCTTATGATTATCGAATACAATGCCGCAGGTGCTGCCGTCCTCCACGCTCATACACCATGCACCGCTGTAATCCTCTTTTAGACAAATGTTGGCGTCCACATAGTTTCTCTCGTAATTGCCGAGCATAATATATAGCTCTCCCTCTTTTCCTCGCCGAATGGAAGAGAATAAGCTCTTTCGATCGGTTTCCTTTGTATATACCTCCACAGGACATTGCGCTGCCTTTGCTATGATGGAGAGCCATTTTTCTTCCTCTCCCGCCTGTTTCACACTTCCCGCTGTGGATACAAACACGGCGCGATCTTTTTGTATGATCTCAACTCCGGCGCCCTTTCCATTCCAGTAATCTGCACAGATATCTCGATCTACGCCAAATATCTCTTTCCAAGTAGTCTCTGGATGTGCATCTTCATCCACCGTTTCATATGGCAGCAGCCCAAGCGCAATGACATGCCCGCCCGATGCCAGCAGCTCCTTTACCTTCTGTGCTGCCGCACTCTCCACAGCCGTATTGGGCGTAAGCACAAGCGTATCATACTCTGCCTTTCCAATCTTAATTTTTCCATCTTCTATCCGCGCCATAGCAAGTATCTCCGTATCCAGCAGATCTGCTCCTATATGAGAATAACGCAGCTCCTTGATCACATGCATCCAATCATCCTTTAATGTCTTAAGAGCTGTCTTCTCCTCCCCATCCATGCCAGCATATCCAAACTTGTGAAATGGATTCGCCAGATGCGTCCAGTAAGATACCACCGGATCAAGCACGGCAACATGATGGATAGAATCTGTGTTGCTAAGCCATGCGCTCAGTCTTCCGGCATAATCCGCCAGAAGATGATAATGCTTCCAGTATGGATTCTGCAAAAACTGGGAAGGCGGCGCGTCATGCTTTGTAATTGAATCAATGGTATAATAAAAAGCATGCACATTGTAAAAATTAATGCCCATAGAAGCCAGCAGATCCAACATCCACTTGGCATCCTGCAGTGTCATGGACCAGCCAACACTGTGGAAACTCTCAATCATGGCATATTCTCTGCCCATCTGCCTTGCTACTGAACTTACGCCCATCGCGCAGCTTCTATAACTGTGCAGGTCATTTTCATAGGTCCAATCCAGCGACTTACCCAGCTTCTCATGTGCACAGTCCCCTCCCGGCACCGTAGAGAAAATCTGCGTAGAACGGCGCATGGAAGGCACCTCCGTCGCATAGAGAATCTGATGCTCGTTACACCAGTCCGCCAACTGTTTATGATAATTTTCACGAAACAGCTCATGCAGAGCCTGATAATATTCATATCGTATCTTTGCTGCCCCCGGATACGTCTTATCTCCAATGGCAGCCAGCACAGTACGGACATCATATCCATACCTCTTTTCAAAATAAGGTGGCAGCTGCTCCGACCATGGGAGTCTTCCGAGCAGGCCTACCTCATCGGAGAACATACCATAGACACTCCTACCCATCTCGTCCCCCAGTGTCCTCTGATACTTCTCATGTGTTGTCTCTATAAAAGTTTTAACGGCATCTTTGTTACATGGATCAAAATATCCTCCATAGTATTTAAAATCCTTCAATCTCTCACAGCAGCAGACAAATATTCTCCATTCGCCCGCGGGAAGTACTACATGCAAGATATGCTTTGGTCCATAGGAGAAAAATCGCTTGATATTGTACGCAGTAAGCCCTGTTTTCTGATAAATCTCCTGCGTCTGAAGCACGCCGATATTCTCTGTGACATCGATCGTCTCCGTCCAATCAAGCGTTCCGTCCTCCTGCTTCCTCACTGCTTTGGCGTACATTACCTTCTCCCAGCCTAGATCTGCCTCGGTCTCCTCTCCACCGAAAGCGTCCACAACCTGAATCTGGAGCTTGGTATGTCCCGCCTCAGGATGGCGCAAAAGCACCTCTCCGCCGCTCACACCGCTCGGATATGGATATTCATCATACAGCCAGACCTCCAGACCATATTCCTTGGCTTTTTTGCAGGCAAAAGCAATGCGCTCAAACCACAGATTTCCAAGATAAGCGATCGTCTGTCCCTGTCTAGCACAGATAAAGGCTCCTCCTAAACCCTGCTCCTTCATCTCTTTTAGCTGATGATCAATTTCCTCTTCCGTCATATCGCCGTTCCAAAACCAAAAAGGCTTGATTCGCTGGCGCATGGTGGGGTGGTTCCATTCTTGTTCCCAGTCCATCGTTTCCCTCTTTTCTGTGCCGCAATACCCTCTATCGGCTTTCTGCGCGCAGCACGATAACGCAGAAGGGCTGTCACAGCTTAACTGCAACAGCCCCGATAGTAAGCTTTCGCTTTTATTTTATTGTATCTTACCCGAATGTACAATGTATTATCTTGGTATTTTGTGGTATTTCTTTATCTTATGTTTATTTATCTGCTTGATACAATGCATTAACCTCGTCGATAATCTGCTGTCCACCCTGTGCAAGCCATGTATCCATCGCTGAGCGGAATCCTGCCTCATCGATCTCGCCGCAGATATACTGTGTTCTTGCATCCTTCAGCGCGGTATCCAAAGTAGCACCATTCAGCGCATATGTGTCGGAACCTGCCAGATATCCTGATGCTGGGTTAAATACTGCATAGTTTACATTATCTGCCTTAATCTGCTCTTCAAGAATAGTACGCTCGTTCTTCTTAACCTGAGGATTTCTAGCTGCCTGCTCAGGAATATAGCATACGGTCTGATTCAATCCAGTATGAGGCTTCTGAGCTGGTGTCCAATCTGTGTTAATATCTACAAGATAACCATCCTGCATCTCATAGCCAATTCCCTCTAAGCCGTGATCTGCCAGAGTCATCATCTCATCATCGCACATCTTGTCAAGGTAAGTCAAACATGCCTCTAAGTCAGCCTCTGTCTTTGCGCCCTTGGTAATCATAAAGAATCCATTCATACCTGTGGTAGCCGTGATGGTAGGCTGTCCGCCCTTCTCCTTTGCGATTGCGCCGACAAATCCCATGGAAGCTATCTCATCGCCGTTTACAGCAGGAATATTATTGTTTACAAAGTAATCCCAGATTCTTCTGGAGCTATCAAGCACGTCTAACATCATGCCGCACTCACCGTTCTTTACGCCGTCTGCCCATGTATTGGTGTCACGGATTGCCCAGTCTGAATATACAAGACCTTCGTCATACATTCTCTTTACATAATTTACTGCTTCCCAGTACTCATCTGTCATATGAGAAGGAATCAGCTTGCCATCTCTCTCCACCCAAGCATTGCCTGCGCCAAACCATGTCTGGATAATATCGATCGGTCCAGTATACTTACACAGGCAAAGACCATAGGTATTCTTCTGTCCGTCGCCGTCCGGGTCCTGCTCTGTGAAAGCCTTCGCCATATTATAAATATCCTCCACTGTCTCAGGTGCGCTTAATCCAAGCTTATCTGCCCAATCCTTGCGGTAGCCAAAGCCATTTCTTCCGATCGGTCTTGCACGATACAAACCGATAATATGTCCATCTACTGTCACCTGCTTCAATACATCCCTGTTTGCTTTTGAAAGGTTTGGATACTTTGTCTCATCAAAAATGTAATCCTCCAGATTCCAGAAAGCGCCTGCTTTTGCAGCACTGATAATGGTAGCATTAAGATTTCCGCCCCATGTCATAATCATAGGAAGATTCTTGGTATCCAAAAGTGTAACACCTACGATCTCCTCTAAGCTATCATTTGCAACAGGAATGTACTCAATATCAATTCCTGTATAGTCTTTCACTTTCTGTAATACTTCCTCATGGCCTTCTGCATTTCCGGCAGAGAAGAAACCTCCCTGATGATCGATCGCCTGAAATGTTATCTTCGGCATCTCAGCAGGTTTATTGCTATCTGCTGGTGTTGTTGTATTGTTATTGTTTGCGGCTGTCGTGGAATTATTTGCCGCTGTTGTCGGCGTGGTGCTTGGACTTCCCCCACAGCCTGCCAGTGATCCTGCCGCCATTGCTGCAGTCAGCATTAATGCAGTAAATTTCTTACTTTTTTTCATAGTTTTTACCTCCCTTAGTTTTCATAAACTATATGTTTTAACCTTTTACGGCTCCAACCATAACACCTTGCGTAAAGTATTTCTGAACAAACGGATATACTACCAGAATCGGCACGGTGGAAACCACAGTTGCCGCCATCTTTACCGCCTTCTCCGGCGGCGCTCCCAAATCACCAAAATCTATCGGAGAGCCATCAGGATTTGCTCCGCCTGCCAACAATACGATTCGTCTTAACGCGATCTGTACTACCTCTTTATTTGGATCACGAATATATAACATTGCACTAAAGTAATCATTCCAGTGTCCTACTGCGTAGAACAGAGAAATAGAAGCTAACACCGGCTTAGACAGCGGAAGAATAATCTTGAAGAATATTCCAATATCGGAACATCCGTCAATTTTTGCTGCCTCCTCAAGCTCCGCAGGGATCTCTTGGAAAAAGTTCTTTACAATAACCATATTAAATACACTGATTGCTCCCGGAATGATCAACGCAGAATAGCTGTCTAACATTCCAAGGTTGCTGATCAACAAATAGCCCGGAATCATACCGCCAGAAAAGAGCATTGTAACGATAACCATATTCATAAAGAAATTTCTGCCCTTTAAATACTTTCTGGATAATGGATAAGCAAAGGTTGTGGTAAACGCCATATTTACCAAAGTACCTACAATTGTCACAAACAGAGAATTCTTAAGCCCTCTGAAAATCGCTCCGTCATTGATAATATACCGATATGCATTGAGTGAAAACTCATGCGGAATTACGAAAAATGCTCTCTGGGTCAGCTCCCGCTCCGTCGCAAAGGAGCCCGCCACTACGTACAAGAATGGAAGCACTGTGGACACAGCGAACAATCCGACAAACACATAAATAAGAACCTGTACAATCTGATCTCCCACACTTCTCTTGATTTTATTCTTTGAATTAGCTGCTGCCATAAGAAAGTCCTCCTTTCTATTCTATTAATACAATCCTGACTCGCCCATCTTCTTCGCTAAGCGGTCTGCAGATATTACCATGATCATTCCCACAATCGACTTAAACAGACCTACTGCCGTCGAATAGGAATACTGCCCTCCTGATACACCTCTCATATACACATAGGTATCAATAACTTCTGCTCTTGACACGTTAATGGAGTTTCTCATAAGGAAAATCTGGTCATATCCGGTATTTAGAATAGAACCAACCCTCATAATCAGCATAATCACGATGGTACTCTTGATAGCAGGAAGTGTCACATGCCACATCAGTCTCCATCTTCCAGCTCCGTCCACCTTTGCAGCCTCATAAAGCTGTACATCTACGCCAGACAGTGCAGCGAGGAATACGATGGTTCCATATCCGCACTCTTTCCAGATACTCTGCCCAACAATCAATCCCCAGAAATATTTTGGCTTTGACAGAATATCAATGCTCTTGCCTGTAATGGCTTGCAAAATCTCATGAATAATACCATCATTCACGTTGAATAAGGTATAGGACAAACTCGCCACGATAACGAAGGAAATGAAGTGTGGAATATACACTAAGGTCTGTGCAAATCTCTTATACCACGAACATTTGATCTCATTCAAAAACAGCGCCAGAATAATGGGGGCTGGAAAATAGAACAAAAGATTTAGTAAAGAGATACCCAATGTATTTCTCATCAGCACCCAAAAATCATTTCCTGCAAAAAACAGACGAAACTGCTCAAATCCTACCCACGGACTTTTAAAAAATCCCAAGAATGGACTAAAGTTCTGGAATGCAATAATAACGCCGAACATTGGGAAATACTTAAATACAATCAGATAAATAAGTCCCGGTAGCAGAAGCAGGTACAGTCCTCTCTGCTGGTAGATCTGTTTCCAGAGACTTCCTTTTTTTCCGATAGTCGCTGGTTGTGCATTTTTTGCCATATGTAATCCTCCCTCTTCCACATATTACACAGGTCAAAATCCATAGGCATCTAAGCAAAACAGCTACCACAGATTTCACATACTCTTTACTGTACATAAGTCTTTTATGAAAAATGCACAATTCTGATTCTTATTTTCCTGTGTTTATGTTGCGATTTTACCATTTGCAAAATAATTTTTCAATAATCCATTTCTTGCGATTTTTTCATGTCTAATAGGAAGAACAAAATAAAAAAACACCTGATATTATTAGATAAATATCAGGTGTTTTGAATAAATAATCTTTTTCTATACAAAAATTATCTGGGAAATTTTGGGATTATCCAAATCTTTCTATGTTTTTTAGCCATGATTATTCCATTTTAGCTGCTTTCTTATGCTCCTGCCGATACTTTCCCGGCGTTATTCCTTCATGTTTATTAAAGAAAAGAATAAAATTCTGTGTATTTGTATAATGAAGCCTCTGCGCAATCTCTGCCACCGACAATGTAGTCTGCAATAGCATATCCTTTGCCAGCTCCAACTTCTCAATCGCCACAAAATCTGTAAAAGTCATATTTTTCTCTGTCTTCAGCACTCGCCAGATATAGCTTGGATGATAATTAAGCTGCTCTGCACACTCGGCAAGCGTGATATCTCCGCCTGCTTCCTCCACAAGACGAAGTACCTGCTCCATAATATCCACCGAATGACTTCTTCTATATTGGGTTAGATAGCTGATAATCGGCTCAATAATCTGCTTCTTATAAAATTCCTTAATACTCTCTGGATCTAATATAGAATCAAGGCTTAAGAACGGATTCTCCTCTTCTCTGTCAAAAATCTGATTGACAGATGGCCCCGCGTCAGAGGCTGAGTGAAGAATCGCCACCAAAAACCGGTATAAAAAGAAATACCTATCCTGCCTTGTCACTCCTTTCGCCATCATGCCGTCGACAAACTGATCAACCATCCGAAACGCTCTCTCCTGCTCACAGTTATCCACTGCCTTTCGCATCTCCTGCTCAATAAATAGATCATATTGAGGAATCGGCTGTTCATTTTTACTAAAATCGGAATAAAAACTAATGCTGCTTGCAAGCCCTGTCTGCATTAAATCCCCATGATTCTCATAAGATTTTAAGCTCTCACTGTTCTTGAGCGCCTCCACGCTCTCGTTAAAAGCTGTTCGCAGGTATGATATCTCATTAAAACTTCGGCTGACACCACAGTGAAGCTGGCAACCGTACGAATCCCCTGCATACCTGCCCACTCTCAAATAAAGCTCTTCTGCTCTCCGCTCCATATCCTCTGCAGTCTCTGCAACAAGAATAAAAAATATCACCTTCTGCTTTATCATAGGTTTTACCAAAAGCTCTTCGCATATCTCCATCGGCATGTGCTCTACAACAGAAAAACACAATGCATCCCGCTCTACCGAATCCAATTTATGCTCCTTCTGCACAAGACCCATGCAAAGAACGATATAATTTGCCTTTCTGCACAGATTAAACCGCTCCATATCCCTGTTCATCTGCTCTTGTGTCAGCTTACCTTGGATTATGCGTCTCAAAAACAGCTCTACCAACTGCTCCTTCTGTTCCTCCACCAGCCTCTCCAGCATCTCTTTATTCTCTACCAGCTCATGAAATCCTTCTGTCAGCCAGCTAAATTCATCCTGTCCCGGCCGAGAATCCTTAAGTACGCCATGAAACTGTTCCATCATCCTGCGCACTGGCTCGTAGATAATCCGTGTCCCCATCGTCACAAAAATCAAAACCAGAACAGAAACCGATAACAAAAGAAGCGCCATATAAATAATCTGTCCCGCTCCCTTTTGTACCGTATTTATATTATAGCTTACTATATAGATCAGCCCATTTGTGGTGGCATTAGAGATCGCCAGACAGTGCCTAGTACCATCCGAAAGACGAACATTGTTATATTCTCTCATGGTCTCCAGCTCTGCAATATGGCTTGTACAGAAATCTCCCAGCTCCTCATTGCTGGCATAAAAAAGCTTCCCTCTTGTGTCGATCACCGACACATCCATATCCATCAGATCTTCTGTCAGAAGATTCTGCAATTTCAGATCATTTAGATTAACCAAAAGCTGGCATTTCTCGCTCCACGAAAGCATGGGCAAGGACAGCGCCATCAAATAACCTGACAATATCACATTTCTTCCTGCCGGCAGCACAGCAGGACGCGGCTGTCCCATTCGGTTGATCCAGACGCACTGCATCCTCCCATCCTGCTGCCAATCAAGAAGACTCTCAATTTCCTTTACATTCTCCATCTCATCATAATGATACATACCAGTGGTGCTGATCACCCAATTATCCGCTTTGTTGATAAAAATATAACTATTGATATACTCCCTCAAATACACAGGACCGCTTAATACTTCAATTCCATTTCTCAGGCGAGTATAATGACGATAATTCAAGTCTGCCGCATCAATGAGATCCTTCACCTCATCTTTATATTCAACTTCTGCATAATATTGCTTTATATTATTTAATACATTTTCCATCTTATTCTTAACCTGATTTAACGTCGTCTGCATGGTCAGATTTTTTCTCTGTATCAGCCCTGACACATACGTATGGTAAGAATAGATACCAAGTATCAAAATAGGCAGCACAGCCGCCAGTATCATTATCACAAAGATTCTATGCCTATATTGGTTATGTCGCCTTTCATTTCTATCAATCACAGCCGTTTCTCTCCTTCTACAGCTCCTCTTCCCCCTCAAATACTTTTAGCTGCCCTTCCGGCTTCTTTTCTGCTTCCAGAATCACTGGCTCTTTCTCGCCTGCTCTCACCATCCTCGCTTTTAATTTTGCGGCTAGTATATGGCAAACCTCCCTGTGCGCCTCCGAATGGATCAGATTATGTAGCTCATAGGGATCATGCTCCAGATCATATAGGAAGGTTTCCGTATAAGTATCAGAACAAGAATCCCGAATCGGATCCTTGTCCAACGCCTCCACCGAATACTTCCATCGCTTTGTGCGGATAGCACGCCCAACCTGAACCTCACTGATCTGCACAAAAATCTCCTGATCCCAATCGGTCTTCCTGCCGCCCAGCAAAGGAAGGATCGAATGACCCTGCATATCCTCAGGAACTGGAATCTGACATGCATCCAGCAGCGTAGGCGCAATGTCTACAAGACTCACCATCTCCCTCAAACAGCCCCCTCCGGTAAACGGACCTCCCGTAAATGCCATCGGTATCCGAATCGAGCTTTCATGGCAGGAACGCTTGTATTCTGCATTTCTTGTCTTAAAATGATTTCCATGATCCGTGGTAAATAATACAATCGTATCCTCCGATAAATGCAAGCTTTTTAGCGCATCCAAAACCCGCCCAAACGCCTCATCTAACCGTCTTACCATACCATAGTAGCCCGGCAGATGCTGCCAGCTTGTGCCGCCCAAAGCTCCCAGATCCGGAGGCATATAACCAGCCGGTTGATTTGCATAGACATCTGGTGCAGGAAAGCTGTCATTGCTGTTTTGAAAATGCGGTTCCAAAAATGACAAAAACAAAAAGAACAGCTTATCTTTGTTCTGATCCATAAAACGAATCGCCGCATCCGTCAGCGCATCTACGCGATAACCCGGCAGATGCACCGGGTTGTCCTCATTATCGTACACCAGCGTCTCATACGCCTGCGAGGTTGCCTCCAATGCATTGGCTCCAAGCCAATACTGATATTCCCCACGCTCCTCCTTCGGAACCGCATGTCTGGTAGAACCAAGATGCCACTTTCCAATATATCCCGTATAATATCCATTCTCATTAAAATAGTGCGCCATGGTCTTATGCTCCTTTGGAAGCACCACCGCATTGCGGTAAGTGCCCACACAAGTCGCATACTTCCCCGTCTGAAGCACCCCTCGCGCCGGACCGCACACCGGCTGCGGCGTAAAAGCCAGCTTTGCATGGGTGCCCTCCATCGCCACACGGTCAAAATTCGGTGTCAAACCACATGGATTTCCATGCACTCCTGTAGTATCAAAACGCTGCTGATCTGTAAAAAAAACAACTACATTTGGTCTTCTATCACTCATGCCCATCCCTCTATCCACTTCTTTCATTTCCAACCAACTACCTAGTTAATATCTCGCTTCCCTGCTCTGTCACCAAAACCGTGTACTCCCACTGAGCAGACGGCAGTCCATCCTCCGTGTGAACCGTCCAGCCGTCATCCTCATCCTGCCAAACATCCGCAAGCCCCATATTTACCATAGGCTCAATCGTAAAAATCATGCCCGGCACCAGCACCATATCCGTGCCCGGCTGTCCAATATGGCTTACCCAAGGCTCCTCGTGAAAATCAATCCCCACACCGTGACCACCTATCTCCACCACAATAGTGTATCCATTCTCCTGTGCATGAGTATGGATCGCATAACCCACATCACCCAGATACCCCCATGGTTTCACCGCAGCAAGCCCTCGATCCAAGCACTCCTTCGCCACCCTCACCAGCCGACGCTTCTCCTCCGACACTTCACCGATGCAATACATGCGGGAAGCATCTCCATAATAACCATTTAATATCGTAGTGACATCCACATTCACTATCTCACCCGACTGCAAGATTCTACGATCATCAGGAATTCCATGACACACCACATCATCTATGGACGTGCACACACTTTTTGGATACCCCTCAAAACCCAGCGGAGCCGGTATTCCACCATGCGCGATCGTATATTCATGGATACGTCTATCGATCTCCCCGGTGGAGACTCCTTCCCTCACATACTCCGAGATCATGTCTAATATCTCCGTATTCAGCTTTCCTGCCTCCCTGATCCCCGCAATCTGTTCTTTATTCTTAATCATGTCATGCGTAGGCACCATCTTCCCCTCCGACGCAAGAACCGCCAACCGCTCATCAAAGCCCAAATGGCAGCTCTTATACTTTCTGCCGCTCTTACACCAGCACGCATCATTTCTACCAAGCTTCATTGTTTTCTAAATCTCCCATTCTATTCGCTTCTATCTATTATAGCACAAAAATTTCCCATGATAAAGACATATTTCCTCTGCAAAACAACCCTCATCAAACAAAAAACAAAAAAATCCAACAAAAAGCACGAGTTTTTGTAAAGGCGAATCGTAAATCATTTTTGAGAAAGGTCCGCGCAGAGAATCGCCTATAGCCCTCCGTCACCCCGCTCTCGCTTAGTGAAAAACGTAGCGGACAGTAAGCTCGTGA
>CAMWWW010000001.1 GCA_947178015.1 uncultured Clostridia bacterium | reverse complement strand
GTGCCTTGAGGACTATAGGCGATTCTCTGCGCTGTTTTTTTCTGTTGTGTTAGGTACGTCGGTTTTTCTTCTTCTATAGAGTTAATCTAATAATATGCGAATCAGAAAACCAAAGAACAAAACTATATCCAATAATATAGATAAGATTACAAGAACAAGTAAAAAAACAAACGCGTTTAGAATACTGTAATGGACTATGACGCGGTGGGAGACGGTAGTGCCAAGTAAAAACAAACGTGTTTAGAATACCAACAAAAGCAGCATAGCCAGCGCAGCTATTTTCCTCAAGGAACCTATTGAAAAACGTTGGTGCTTAGCGAGGTAGTTCACGAGCTTAGCATCCGTTACGTTTTTCACTAAGCGAGAGCGGGGTGACGGAGGAAATAGCTGCGCTGGCTATGCGGACCTTTTCCGAAAATGACTATACAACTTATATTATGAATAAATTTTAAAAAGTACAGGTCCTTGTGATCCCCTTGATTAGACACCCACTATGGAGTGCCGTTAAATATCTGGGCGATCGGTGAGTCGGGAGAGAGGATCAGGGTTTTATTTTTTCCGCTTAGGGACAGTCTTGCCGCGTCGAGTGCCCGCACAAAGGAGTAAAATTCGGTTCTGGATTGATCGGCATATGCCTGAGATAGTATTCTCATATATTCCGCCTCGCCCTCTGCAATGATGCGCTCCGCTTCTGCCTTGGCGGTGGAGAGCATAATGCTAATTTCTTTGTCCGTGGCATTGCGGATAATCTGAGCTTCAGAGTTTCCCTCGGCGCTGTAGGTGGCGGCAATCTTGTCTCGTTCTGAGATCATGCGCTCATATACGGCAGCCTTATTGTCTGAGGGCAGATCAAGCTGTTTTGTTTCCACCGTGAGCAGTGAGATGCCGTATTGTTCCATGGTAGTGCCTATATTGTTCATAATGGCGTCTGTTAATTCACCGTCTCTCCCGCTGATAACATCATTTTGTGACATGCTGCTGATTACATTTTTTATGGCGTTGTAAACAACCGTGTCGATCCTGTTTTCGGCATTGCTTATGGAAGAGTTGAGTGTTTGGGAGAATAGTAGGGGATCGTGAATTCTCCAAAGTACATAGCTGTCTGTGATCATAGTTTTTTTGTCCATGGTAATAACATCAGAGGATGCTAGATCATAGATTAGTATTTGTTTTGGAAGTGTGTCTGCGCTCTGAATAAAGGGAACCATAAAGTGGATGCCGGGTTCTGTGATCACTGCGTCGACCTTTCCAAATTCACGAATTAATTTATATTCATCTTCCTGTGTGATCACAATAGAGGTGGATAAAAGAAATAGTGCGATTATAGCAAAAACGACAAATATGGATAATATTTTTTTCATAGTAGCCTCCTTCTGTGTGGTGTAGGTTATGAGCTTGTGGTGCTGTGCTGGCATAAGCCTGCTAGAAATATGAGACGATGGGTGGGGCGTGCAGGAGAAAAAGGTGTTTTTACTCGGCGTCTTCTTGCTGCACAGAGCTTTCTGGGCTGGTGCTTGTGGAGAAAGGCTCCAGAGGAAGGATTGTGTCTATGGTGCTGTTTGTACCATTGATAACGACCTTCAGTGAGGGAAGGATATCTTCCATCGCTTCATAAAACATCCGCTGCTTGGTGACAACCGGATTTTTAATATATTCTTCGTACATGGAATTGAATCGTGCTACTTGTCCGTTGGCTTCGTTGATGCGCTGTTCCTTGGCGGCTTCTGCGTTTTGAAGAATCTGATCTGCTTGCGCTTCCGCCTCAGGAAGTTTTTCATTGCGATATTTGTTGGCGTTGTTGATGGAGGTTTCTTTTCCCTGTTTGGCGGTTTCAACTGCCTTAAATGCTTCCATTACCTCAGCCGTGGGCGGCTCGGAATCCTGAATGGTGATATTGACGAGCTGGATGCCGATGTCGTGCAGATTAAGCTGAGAGATGATTCGTTCTCGTATTACGGATTGAATTTCATTTTTTCCTGTGGTTAGGACACTGTCGACGTCGTAGCTGCCGATCACGGTTCGTATGCAGCTTTGGGCTATATTTTTCAGAATTAATACGGGTTCTTCGGAGGCATAGAGTGCTTTGACCGGATCGGCTACTTTATACTCCACAAAGAAATCTACGTTGACAAAATTGTAGTCGGAGGTGATCATCAAGGATTCGGATTCATTGGATGAATTGCTGGAATCGTAGCCAATGGAAAAGCCCTGAATGGTGGTGTTTATTTTTTTGACATTTTGGATAAAGGGAATTTTAAAATGTAGTCCGGGGTCTGTCACGGCGCTTGCAATGCCGAAGGTGGTCAGAACAGCCTGTTCTTGTTCTCGTATGGTATAGACGGAATTTAGACCAAGAAAAAGGATGATAACAACCAGAACAATAGGAAAAAGAATTCGTCGAACTATTTTTTTATTCATGCAGTCCTCATTTCTGCGCTGCTTTAAATAGATGACAAAGCCTGCCAAGACAGCGCGGATAGCAGGTTTTGTGTTTTTTCTATCATATCATAATAGATAGTAAAAGTCGACATTGTAACAGATGGAAGTATCGGGTATAATAGGATAAAAAAGATAGACAGGAGAGATGAAATGATACGTTTAGAGAGAACATCGGTGATGAATATGGAAAACGCCATTCGCGGCGCGAGGAATCCTCTGAATAGCTGGGCAAGGATGGACAGTGCATATGATGAAGAGGGAAATTTTATTTTGGGAGAAAATGATAAGGAGCTTGGAAACAGGCTTGCAAAGGCGGGCACCGATCATAGAAAGTTTATTCGTCAGATTTTTATTTCTGTTGACATCACAGCGCCTTTGTATTGGTGGAAGGAATTTGATACGTATAAGGTGGGAACAGTGGCCAATTCCACCAGTACCATGCATAAGATACACAGCGGGGAGTTTAGACTGGAGGATTTTAGCTGTGATCAGATGACGGAGGATACAAGGGCTTTTATGGAGCAGGTGATTGCCTATTTGGAGAAGGTTCGGCAGCGGTATCTGGAAACAAAGGAAAAGCAGGATTGGTATGATTTAATTCAGCTTCTCCCCAGCAGCTATAATCAGATGCGCACGGTGACAATGAATTATGAAAATGCGTCCAGTATGTATTATGCCAGAAAGAATCATAAGCTTGCAGAATGGCATGTTTTCTGTAGCTGGATAGAGACGCTTCCCTACGCGGCGGACTTTATCCTCGTAAAAGATTGAAAAAAATGAAAAGAACGGTTATAATACAAAGAAAAGAATAAGGAGAGAGAAGTATATGACAGTGGATAATAATTGTGCATACTGCATGGAAGGCGAGCTGGTGGCGAAATTTGGAATTAAGATCTGCGAGCTGAAGACGTCGAAGGTGTATCTTTTTAAGGAGCAAAGCCATGAGGGCAGAGTGATTGTAGCACATAAAACACATATTGGTGATATGACAGAATTGACGGATGAGGAAAGAAATGATTATTTTGCAGACGTCGCAAAGGTTTCAAGAGCGTTGAGAGAGGCTTTTCACCCGGACAAGATCAATTATGGCGCATATGGTGATACGGGACATCACCTTCATTTTCATCTGGTGCCGAAATATAAGGATGGCTATGAATGGGGAGGCGTGTTTGAGATGAATCCGGCGAGAACGACGCTTGCAGATGCGGAATATGAAGAATTGATTGCAAGAATTAAAAAATATCTATCATAGGTGCTGTACGAAAATAAAGAGGAGAGAATAAATGAAAAAAAGGATGAAGATAGCGGCAGCCGCTCTGTGTGCAGTGCTTGTGCTGGCTGGCTGCGGGAAGAAGACAGATTCAGAGGATTACAGCAAATATGTAACGCTGGGACAGTATAAAGGCATCGAGATCACTGCCATACCAGATGTTACGCAGGAGGAGATCGATGCAGAGCTTGCCAGTCGCTTCCGTGATACGGTGGAAAACGGCGATACGGTGATCATTGATTATGTTGGCACGATGGATGGGGTAGCTTTTGATGGTGGAACGGCGGAAAATCAGTCTTTGACAATCGGCTCAAACCGGTATATTGATGGGTTTGAGGAAGGATTGGTTGGCGCAAAGCTTGGATCAACTGTAGAATTAAACCTTAATTTTCCTGAGCCATATGATCCCAATCCAGATTTTTCTGGAAAACCAGTGGTATTTACTGTGACGGTAAATGGTATTAATGGCGTGGTCGGCGCGGAGCTTACCGAGGAGGTAGTGACAGCGAATACCTCTTTTGATTCGGTAGCGGCATATTCAGAGAATGTGAAGAAAGAGTTGCAGCTTGCCAAGGATAATCAGAAGTTAAATCAGATATGGGAGGTTGTAAAAAATAATACGACCATAAAGGGATATCCGCAACAGCAGGTGACAAAATACGCAGATGAGATGAAAAGCTATTATCAGAGTCTTGCAGCTATGTATGGCATTGATCTGACCACTCTGCTTGCAGCCAATAATATGTCGGAGGCAGATTTTAATAAGGATTGTGAGTCTTATGGGCAAGAGGAGACAGCAAAATATATGATTCTGGAGATGATAGCCAAGGAAGAGAATATCAGCGTGAGCGATGAGGAGCTAAATCAGGAGATTGACGAGGCGGTGGGCCAGAGCAGTATGGAGCGGGATGCACTTTTGGAATATTATGGAGGAGAAGATCAGATAAGAGATAATCTTCTTTATAATAAAGTGTTGGAATTTCTTTTGGATCAGGCGGTAGAAATTTAGAGAAATTTTATTTTTCAGGGAAAGTTTCTTTATGGATTTTATGATTAGTTAAGAGAATGGACAAACAATAGACACATTTATCCTTTATGATAGAGGCATATCATCGAAGAGATGATATGATAACTTAACATTTTCATAACTCTGGAGGAAGCTCTCTGGGGAGCTTCCTCTATCCCCCCGAAATTGATATGTTTAATTGTGATTATAGATTCAAGAAGGAAAATGCTTTCTCCCTTGCACGCGAAAAAAGATAGCTTATAAGGCTATCTTTTTTTCGTGTATATGCGATCTTTTAGCTCTCGCAGAGTAAGATTGAACTTTTTTGAGTAGGCAGTGGGATGCCCTTTTAATAACTCCAGTTTAAAAAAGCCTAGATGCGAGATCTCGGATTCCCGCGCAGTTGACAGCTCGCTTAGCTGCTTCTTAATTTCTTCAATATGCTCTTTGATCTTATCTTTCCCCTCTTTGATATCTTCAATCTGCTGCTGCGCTGTTTCTTTAAGCTCGTCTAGCTGTAAACCAAGGCGTTCGATCTCCTCCCGCGCCGCAGATAGATGTTCCAGAACTTTGGCAAGATCAAGCGCTGCTCTTGCGGAGACAATGGTATCTGCAAGCATAAGACAGGCGGTTATGCACACCCCGATGGATACAGCGATCGGATTTAAGCTTAGTATCCAGCGCTCAATTGGCGGATGGATCGATTCCATGAGGGCAACGGACAAAACTCCCCAGAACAGGGAGGAGCTTAAGCAGATGCGCCCATGAAGCTGAAATCTATGATGGCTGTAGTCCCAGTATTTCATCTTAAACAGGGATTCCATAATCATACCAGTAATATATTCCAGAATAGTGGCTCCGGTGAGTCCCACCAGATAGACTGCTATTATGTTCTCCCTAACTGGAATGGTGAGAAACAGAATTAAAACAGCTCCAGTTCCGTAAAGCGGCAGCATGGGAATCCGCAGAAATCCACGATTGACCAATTGACGCTTGCTTATTGAGACAATGGTAGATTCAATGCACCAGCCAAAGAAGCAATAAACGAAGAAAAACATCATCCACTGAAACAGGCTATAGTTGTACATAGCTTCCCTCTTTTCCTTTGTTTGCTCCTATCATATCACATTTCTTTGTGTTTGGATAGGTACTTTTCTCTGGTAGCCAGACCACCGCGGATATGGCGCTCTGATTTATTGACATCTAAAACCTTCCGCACCTGCCCTGCAAGCGAAGGATTCAGCTCATAAAGACGCTCTGTCATATCCTTATGTACTGTGCTTTTGCTGATGCCGTACTGCTTGGCTGTCTGGCGCACAGTGGCATTATTGTCAATAATAAAATTGGCTATTTCCACAGCCCGCTCTTCAATATAGCTTTTCAAAAGAAAACCTCTGAGATATTAGTTGTTACAATGTATGCAGGAGATAGGATAAGTATTCGTTCAGGGATGGTGGAAATAGTATGCAGAAAAATATTCCTTCATGCGATTGTCGTGAAAAATATAAAGGATACTCTTTCTTTTTATCATAAAAGATGTTATACTGACTCTATATGCGATGGATTATGTTCCAGATAGCAGGAGGAGACGCGTATGAGCAGAAAAGGCAGGCTACATACAGGGAAGATACAAAATCAGTTGCTTCTGACAGCCGGGCTGTTGACAGGGATTGCGATGTTAATTATATCGGGCATCAGCCTGTTTATGGCATATCGTTCTCTTTATCAGGCGGCCACCAGATGGATGAATAGTATGGCATCGGAGGGCAGATTAAGCTTGGAAAGCTGGATGGAGCTGAATGAGTACAGCGTGAAAGTGTGTGTGAGTTATGCGAATGAGCGTCCCTCGAAAGCAGCGAGAAGCACTTATTTGGAAAGTGTGAAGGGGGACTTTGGCAGTATTCCCTATGGCATATATATAGGATATGAGGATGATTTTCTGATATATCCCGGTATTTCAAAAGAAGAGAGAGCAGGGATTACAGGACTTGCTTCCAGAGAATGGTATCAGATAGCAGCCCAGTCCCCCGGAATTCATTATACAAACACATATGTGGACAGTGTGACGGGCAAGGTGTGCGTCACGTTGTCGTGTATGCTGGAGGACGGTTCTAGTGTGCTGGGGGCAGATGTATTTCTTTTGGATATTGATCAGGTGCTTTCTGATATGGAGTTGCAGAATGGACAGGCAATTCTTGTCAATTCTGAGGGAGAAGTGATTGGTACGACAGATAAAGATAAGCAGGGCAGATTTTTATCTGATTTTTATCCTCAGCTTGCGCAGGATCTGGCAGCAGGCGGTTCGTCTGAGAAATATACGCTGGATGGTGTAGCGTGTTTTGTGACAACACAGCAGGTGGAGGAGCTTGGCTGGCAGTTATTGGTGATAATTCCAGAAAGTGTGATATTGGAGGATTGTTATCAGCTTGCGCAGGTGTCGGCGCTTTGCTTTGGTGTGGCGATGGTGATGCTTCTTGTGGTTTTATTCATTGTGATTGGTAGGATCACAAAACCAATTGTGCGCGTGGATGAGTATATGAAGGGAGTTGCGCGGGGTGATCTGACGGGCAGCCTTTCTATTAAGAGCAGAACTGAGATAGGCAGCATGGTTAGGGCAGTGAATGAGAGTGTGTCCAGCATAAAGGGTGTGGTGACAGATATTAAGAAAGCGGTGTCCGATTTGGAGGATGAGACGGAGGAATGTCAGAAAGCGGTCGGTGTGCTGGAAGGACAGTCAAATTCCATTAATTATTCCTCTGAGCTGATCGCAGAGAATATGGATCAGCTCTCAGGCTCCGCCACTACCGTTGCACAGATGGCAGAGAAAGTAAGCGAGGCGGTAGGAGCCATTCTTGAGAAAGGGGAAGATTCAAGGACCGCTCTTTATTCTACCATGGACGCCACAGTAAAGGGACAGGAGAGCATTATGGCGGCTTCGCAGGAGATCACGGGAGTGAAGGATGCCATGACGGAGCTTGCCATTACGGTGGGCAAGGTAGAAGCGCTTGCCGCACGGATCAGCAGTATTATTACTGTGATACAGGAGATAGCGTCTGAGACGGATCTGCTGGCGCTCAACGCTTCCATTGAGGCGGCGCGGGCAGGAGAAGCGGGCAGAGGCTTTGCTGTGGTGGCGGGGGAGATAAAAAATCTTGCCGACCATTCTGCACAGTCAGCAGAGGATATCGTCAGACTGATCAAGGAAGTAGAGCAGATTGTCAACATAACCGTTTCCCAGACAAAAGAGAATGTCAATAGGATAGAAGCGAGCGTGGCGGTTGTGGATAATACAAAGGAAAGCTTTGCTGTTATAGCTGGGGCGGTGGATAATATTCATGACAGGATGGAAGGGATTTTGACAGAGATTCAGCAAGTAGAGGAAAGCGCGCATACCTTTGCCACTATTTCGCAGGAACAGATGGCGGGAGTGGAGCAGGTGACATCTACGGTTATGGTCGTGAGAGAGTCAACGGGTGCGAATTTGGATTCTGTCAGTAGGATGAAAGAGACGGTAGAACAGTTAAATCAGGTGGTGGAACATTTGAGGAAGACATCAAACCAGTTTCAGGTAGAAGAATAGAGGACGGCACAGAGGAAAGAGGTGTGGAGATATGGAACATATGCCAAAGGGATTGCTAATATGGAACGATATGCTCGATAGACATGGATTAGTAGTGTTTTTGTGGAATATGAAGGGGGAGGATGGTTATCCGTGTCTGGAATATGTTTCAGAAAATATCTGCAAGTATGGGTATAAGGCAGAGGAATTTTTGGAAAACGAGATCTACTGGATGGAACTGGTAAGCGAGGTGGACAGAAGCCGCGTAAATCATGAGGCTTGTGATTTTCTTCTCCGTGCTACGGAGAATCTTCGTCAAGAGTACAGAGTGATGACGAAGGCGGGAGAGATGCTCTGGGTAGAGGCAGATTCTTGTTATATTAAGGGAGAAGCGGACGAAAATACATATGTGGAGACGATCATTCGGGATATCACGGAGGGCAAAAATAAGGAATGGGCTTTGCTGGAAAATCAGGAATCTCTCCAAAAAGAGATTTTTAGTTATATGGAATCTAGAATGGAGAGAAGTTTTAAGGATGCTCTGATCGATCTGTTGAAGGAGCAGAAGATTGAGGTTCTTCAGGCTGCTTTTTGTGATATATATGGGATTCATGCAGCTATTATAGGAAGAGATTATTATTTCTACACCCATATGACAGGGCCGAAGGAGGAAGAGGGGATATTTTATGATGTGGCAGAGCTTGGCAGCTTCCGCAGGAAAATCAAAAGACTGGAGGAGATTTTGGATTCTGGCCAGCGCAATGTCATTTTGTCCATGAAAAGTCCGGGTATCAAGATATCTGGGGTGCCTATTTTCTATAAAGAGGAGTATGCGGCGACATGGGTGATTAGTTGTCTGGAAGGAAAACAGGTCGAGGATATCCTTAAGATACTGGAATTTATGCGCATTATGTCGGAGGTAATTACCGAGCATTACAATCAGTTTGCAGGAGAAGCCTCCGTGAAAGGAAGCGCCTTTGAGCGCTATCGTCTACAAAGAAAGGTGATGATGCAGGAGAAGGTTTTGGAGCTTTACGAGGAGATAGAGGAGAAAACACCAGCAGAAAAGTTGGCTTTATGTCTAAAAAAAGCAGGAGAAACCAGCAACAGCGGCAGGTGTGCTTTGTATGAGACAGTGTCTGGAAGTGTCTATACCCGCTGTGTTTCTTCGTGGATGACGCAAGAGGCATCATGGAATGAAACCGAGAGGGAGATGTATTCCGTTCAGGCACTTCCTGATCCCTACCATTTATTGAAGGATCAGGAGATGGTGGTGTTAAACAGCATACGAGTTCCCAAGGAATGGCTGGATACCATGAATGATCTGTATGCCAGCGCAGCGGTATTGATACCGATAGAATGGAGCGGAAAAAAAGGCTTTTTGTGTTTTCAGGAGATTGGTGAGGCGCGCGTCTGGGAGGAAGAATACCTTTGGCTTTTTACCGTCATTGAAAAAATAATTGAGAAAGTTCTTTTAAAATCGGAATAAATTGTATATAATGAAAGATGATGGAAATTTAGAAAGGGGATTCGCATGTTATCAACAGACATCGGAATTGATTTGGGCACTGCCAGTATTCTGGTTTATGTAAGAGGCAAAGGTGTGGTATTAAAGGAGCCATCGGTAGTGGCATTTGATAGAGATACAAATAAGATCAAGGCAATCGGGGAGGAAGCAAGGCTGATGATAGGACGTACACCGGGCAATATTGTGGCGGTTCGTCCTTTAAGGCAGGGAGTGATCTCCGACTATACCGTTACGGAGAAGATGTTAAAGCATTTTATCCGCAAAGCACTTGGAAAGAGAACATTTAAAAAGCCGCGCATCAGCGTGTGTGTGCCAAGCGGCGTCACAGAGGTTGAGAAGAAAGCGGTGGAGGATGCGACGTATCAGGTAGGTGCGAGGGAGGTTGCCATTATTGAGGAGCCGATCGCGGCTGCGATTGGCGCAGGCATTGATATTTCAAAACCATGCGGCAATATGATTGTGGATATCGGAGGAGGAACGACGGATATCGCGGTGATTTCTCTTGGCGGTACTGTGGTCAGCACTTCGATAAAGATTGCTGGAGATGATTTTGACGAGGCAATTGTCCGCTATATGAGAAAGAAGCACAATCTCTTGATAGGAGAGCGCACCGCGGAGGAGATTAAGATTAAGATAGGCTCCGCTTACAGGCGCCCAGAAGTGGCGACGCTGGATGTTCGTGGAAGAAATCTGGTGACAGGACTTCCCAAGACGATCACTGTGACCTCGGAGGAGACAGAGGAAGCGCTGAAGGAGACAACCTCCCAGATTGTGGAGGCGGTTCACAGCGTGTTAGAAAAGACGCCGCCGGAGCTTGCAGCGGATATTGCGGATCGCGGCATCGTGCTGACAGGAGGAGGCTGTCTGCTTCAGGGCTTGGAGGAATTGATTGAGGAAAAAACTGGCATCAATACGATGACTGCGGAGGACCCTATGACTGCAGTTGCGATTGGGACAGGCAAATTTATAGAGTTTTTAAGTGGAAAAAGAGATTAGTAGTTTTATACAAGAATAAGAGGAGTGTAGATATGGTAAAAGGACTATACACAGCGTATACAGGAATGTTAAATCAGCAGCATATGCTGGACACAATTACGAACAATCTGGCAAACTCAGCGACGACAGGATATAAGAAAGAAGGCGCTACATCGAGGGCGTTCGACGATATGTTTATCATTAAGGTAAAGGATGGATCGGAGGATTATATTGATAAGCGCATAGGGAAGGCAAGCCTTGGCGTAAAGATTGGCGAGAATTATACAGATTACACACAGGGAAACTTGAAGATAACCGATAATCCTTACGATCTGGCAATCACTGGGAATGGATTTTTTGAGATTTCTTATACAAATAAAGCAGATGAGCAATCCTTTAAGTATACAAGAGATGGTTCTTTTACTGTCACAAACGAAGGATATTTGGTTACAAAGGACGGAGATTTTGTTCAGGGACGCGATGGAAATATTCAGATTTCTACCAAGGTAGATACCGTTGTCGATGAGCTGGGAAATATTTACCAGAACGACAGGCTGGTGGATACGATTAAGATTGTAGATTTTGAGGACTACAACTATTTGAAAAAATTCGGCGAGAACATGTACGACAAGGTGGATGGCTATACGGAAAAGAAGGGAGAATTCCTGATTCAGCAGGGCTATCTGGAGGCGTCCAACGCAAATGTAATTAGTGAGATGGTGGAGATGATTACCATCACCCGCGCATTTGAGACAAATCAGAAATTTGTTCAGGCGATGGATGAGACTTTGGAGAAAGATGTTAATCTGGCGAACTCGTAAGCCGATATAATATATTGTAGGTAAAAAACAGGTAAAAGTGGGATAAGAAAGGTGGAATTACCATGATGCGTTCCTTGTGGACTGCTGCTTCTGGCATGAAGACACAGCAGACAACCGTAGATGTAATCGCCAACAATCTGGCGAATGTCAATACGACAGGTTTTAAGACAGAAGATGCCGAATTTAAGAATCTTTTATATCAGACGATTCAGGCAAAAACAACAACAAAAAATGGAGAACTAAAGCCAGTAGGCGCTCAGGTGGGTCTTGGTGTTAGAAACTCTGCTATCACCAGTATTTTCCGTCAGGGAAATTTTGCCTCGACAGAGAATACCTTTGATTTTGCGATTAATGGCAAGGGCTTCTTTCAGGTTCAGGGAGCAGATGGAGGGACTTATTATACAAGAAATGGTGCCTTCCGTATCTCTATGGCGACAAACGGCACGATGCTGACCGATCAGGATGGACGCCCCGTTTTGGATACAAATGGGCGAACCATTGTGTTTGATTCCAGTCTGGATACGGCGAAGATCACAGTATCCAGCACAGGCGAGCTGTGCTATCCCGATGAGTCGAAGAATCCGGTTCCTATGGGCATTACATTGGGACTGGTACAGTTCCCGAATCCTGCGGGACTGGAAAAAGAGGGTTCTGGTTTATATAAAGTGACAGACGCGTCAGGAGATCCTAGACCAGAACACACAGACACAGAGATCACGAAGAGTGAGCTTCGCCAAGGCTATCTCGAATCTTCAAATGTTCAGGTGGCAGATGAGATGGTAGATTTGATTATTGCACAGCGCGCATATGAGATGAATTCCAAGGCCATTCAGGCATCCGATGAGATGCTGAGCCAAGCAAATTCGCTGCGCAGATAATAAATAGACAGGAGTGATAGAGATGACAGGACTGGATGCATTAACTGGGTACACCAGTACATACTTGGATAATATGAAAAGTCAGGCGAACGCCAACGCCGCTGCGGATATTGCAAATAAAGATTATACAAACGCCACAGATGAAGAGCTATATGAGGCTTGTAAGGAGTTTGAAGCATATTTTATAGAGCAGGTATTTAAGGCGATGGAGGCGACTGTGCCGAAGGAGGAGAACAGCTCCTCGTCAGCGCTCAGCATGTTTGAGGGCACTCTGTATCAGGAGTATGCAAAGCAGGCGGCAGACAGCGGTCAGCTTGGTTTAGCACAGCAGCTCTTCGAGCAGATGAAGAGAAATTACGATTTATAAACTCTGATAATAAGGAATGGTTAAAAAAATTATTTTTAGCCATTCCTGAGCATTGCAGTTCATCCAGCCGAGATCCGCAGGATTTCGGCTGGGAGAATGTATTTATTCTTTTTTTCGTCTTATCTTATATGCACGGTCGTGCAGCAACACATGCAGAAAGGAAATCCCTATGGCAGTAGTAGAAGGTTGTGTGGAGAAAATTGTATTTCGAAATGAAGATAATGGCTACACGGTGCTAACGCTTGCAAAGGATGGGGAGGAAGTTACCTGTGTGGGGACCTTCCAGTATATCGGCGAGGGCGAGTGCATGGAGGCAGAAGGGGACTACATAGCACATCCAACCTATGGAGATCAGTTTAGGGTAAATCGATATGAGATCAAGGCCCCAGAGGATACAGCGGCAATTGAGCGTTATCTGGCTTCAGGAGCCGTCAAAGGGATCGGCGCAGTAATGGCGTCCCGGATTGTGAAGCGGTTTAAGAAGGATACATTCCGTATTATTGAGGAGGAGCCGGAGCGGCTGACAGAGGTAAAAGGAATCAGCCAGAAAAAGGCGATGGAGATTGCCGATCAGCTTCAGGAAAAGAAGGATATGCGCGCAGCTATGATCTTCTTACAACAATACGGCATCACATCAAGCCTCGCTGTCAAGATCTACAATCAATATGGACCGGAGCTTTATACCGTTCTGAAAAACAATCCATATCGCTTAGCGGATGATATTTCTGGAGTGGGTTTTCGCATCGCGGATGAAATAGCGATGCGTGCGGGAATTCATGCAGATTCGGATTTTCGCATAAAAAGCGGAATTCTTTATAGCTTAATGCGGGCATCCTCGGCCGGGCATGTATATCTGCCAATGGATGAGCTGACGGCGTGCACAGGCAGACTGCTTCAGGTGGAGTTGGATTCGATTGAAAAGCATGTGATGGATTTGGCGATCGATAAGAAGATTGTGATAAAGGAGCGGGAGGATCGCACTCTTATCTACACAGCGGCGTATTATTATATGGAGTTGAATTCTGCAAGGCTTCTGCATGATCTCAATATTGAGGCGGATATAACAGAGCAGGAGATTGAGAAAAAGCTTTCTGTGATAGAGAAGGCGTCCAAGATTGAGCTTGACGGACTTCAAAGACGCGCCGTGATAGAAGCGGTTAAGCATGGATTAACCATTATCACAGGCGGTCCGGGAACAGGAAAAACAACAACGATTAACGCCATTATAAAATATTTTGAGGAAGAATATCTGGAGGTGCTTTTGGCGGCTCCCACCGGCAGAGCGGCGAAGCGCATGACAGAGGCTACAGGATGTGAGGCGAAAACCATCCATCGGCTTTTGGAGCTTAACGGAGGAAGCAGCGAGGCGACAGGAAATGCAATATTTGAGAGAAATGAGCAGAATCCTCTGGAAGCAGATGTCATTATTATTGACGAGATGTCCATGGTTGATATCAGCCTGATGCATGCTTTGCTAAAAGCAATTCACATCGGGACAAGATTGATATTAGTGGGGGATGTCAATCAGCTTCCCTCTGTGGGACCGGGCAATGTTCTCAAAGATATAATCCGTTCGGAGATGTTTCCGGTGGTGTGCCTTACCAAGATATTCCGTCAGGCGACGCAGAGCGATATTGTGGTAAATGCACATAAGATTAACAGAGGAGAGCGAGTCATGCTTGATAATCACAGTAAGGATTTTCTGTTTTTAAAGCGTGACGACGTCAATGTTATTATCAGTGTTATGATTACCTTAATCCAGAAAAAGCTGCCCAATTATGTAAATGCCAGAGAGCTGGATATTCAAGTGCTGACGCCAATGCGCAAGGGTCAGCTTGGCGTGGAGAGGCTTAATGTCATCCTCCAACAATACCTAAATCCGCCGGCTAAGGATAAACGGGAGAAGGAGCTGGCGGGCGGGCTGTTCCGCGAGGGCGATAAGGTGATGCAGATTAAGAATAATTACCAGTTAGAATGGGAGGTTCGATCCAGCCGTGGAATTGCCGTGGAGCGCGGCGCAGGAATTTTTAATGGAGATACGGGTGTGATACGAACCATTAATGAATTCTCAGAGTTGATCACAGTGGAATTTGACGAGGGAAGATTTGTCGAATATTCCTATAAGCAGCTTGAGGAGCTTGAGCTTGCCTATGCCATTACTATCCATAAATCACAGGGAAGTGAATATCCTGCTGTGATTTTGCCCCTGCTTACGGGACCGCAGTTGTTGATGAACCGAAATCTGCTCTATACCGCAGTGACAAGGGCGAAAAAATGCGTTTGTCTGGTGGGGAGCACAGACACGTTTTATGAGATGGTTGAAAATCAGAGAGAGCAAAAACGATATTCTGGGCTGTATGACAGAATACAAGAGATAGAATAAACGCCATCAAGGAGGAACCATTATCCAATCAAAAGTATTAGAAGAAATTGTGTCACTTTTGTATCCTGCCCGCTGTCCCGTGTGTGATGATATTGTAACTCCAAAGGGCGAGCTGATATGTGAGCGCTGCCGACATAAGCTTCCCTATATCAAGGAGCCGATATGCAAATGCTGCGGCAAGGAAATACGGCGAAGAGAGCAGGAATATTGCAGTGACTGTCAGAGAATACCACATCATTATACCGAGGGCAGAGCGCTTTTGGCATACAATGAGGTAATGCAGCGCTCCGTCAGCGCGTTTAAGTATAAAAACAGACAAGAGTATGCAAGGCTGTACGGCAGAGAACTTGCAAGGGTTTTTGGCAGGCAGATAAGTCGGTGGGGAGCCGAGGTGCTTATTCCTGTTCCAATCCATAAAAGTCGTTACCGAAAAAGGGGATATAATCAAGCGGGGCTTCTGGCGGACAGCCTTGCAGAATACATCGAGCTTCCTGTGGACAGCAGGCTGCTTATAAGGACAAAGAAGACAACAGCGCAGAAATCACTGAATACAAAAGAACGAGTAAAAAATTTACAAGATGCTTTTCAGGTTAAGAAAAGTGTGGTACAATATAAGAAAATTATATTAGTGGATGATATCTATACGACTGGAAGTACAGCGGATGCCTGTGCAGGGGTGTTAAAAGATGGTGGGGCAGAGCAGGTCTATCTGTTGTGTCTGTGTATTGGAAGCGGCTTTTGAGAAGGAGGGTATTATGGCATTAAATATTATAAATTGTAAAAAGTGCGGAAGAATTTTCCAGCAGATTACATCAAGAAGGATCTGCCCGGATTGCGAGAAGGCTCTGGAAGATAAGTTCTTGGAAGTAAGAGATTATATTAGGGCGAATCCGAATGTGAGCATTATGGAGGTTTCACGGGAGAAGGATGTTTCTGTGGAGCAGATTAAACAGTGGGTGCGTGAAGAGAGGCTGCTTTTCACAAATGCGGAGGGTTCCGGTATTCAGTGTGTGCTGTGCGGGGTTCCCATTACCACGGGAAAGTATTGTGCAAGATGTAAGGAGAAGATGGCGCACAACCTTGGAAATGCCTATGAGAAGCCGAAGGTAGTACTGCAGCCCCAGCAGCAGAATACTTCGAAGGGCAAGATGAGATTTTTGAATAACGACAAACATTAAAAAACAGACAGAACAGATAGGATGACAATAATATAGGGTTTATAAATCGGGCAGGGAGGAAAGTTTTCTCTGCTCGATATTCATTTTCTAGAGTGGTACGCACAGAGAATCGCCTATAGTCCTCCGTCACCCCCCGCTCTCGCTTAGTGAAAAACGTAGCGGGGTGATGGAGGAAATAGCAGCGCTGTCTATGCGGACCATCCTCGAAAATGATGACACAAATCGTTGATACAGAAACTTATAGTTTTTTCAAAAAGTTGTAATCTGGTAAGTTATAGAATAATTCAGGATTGTTTTTCAGGTTTTTGGTGTAAGTGGACCTGTCACTATTGTGAAAAATCGAAATTGCTCTAATGTTCCGCGAAAAATTACCGATAAAATAAATAGGTAAATGATATGCTAGAAATGGAGAGGTGAAAATGGCAGGACTGATTGATGAACTGATGAATACACTGGAGAAGGAGAATGAGGAGTATCAGGTACTTTTAAAGCTTTCTCAGGAAAAGACAGGGATCATTATCCGTAATGATGTCAACGCCCTCCAGAAATTGGTTGAGCAGGAACAGCTTGTGGTCGACCGTATTACTCCTTTGGAGAAAAAGAGGATGGAATACACGAAGGATATCGCAACTGTGATAAATCGTCCAGAGGAGTCGCTGACGCTTACTCGTCTGATGGAGCTGATGGACAGCCAGCCGGCGGTGAAAAAAAGATTGGGCGAAATTCATGACAAGCTGCATAATACCATGGCGCAGATGGTAAAAATTAATGATATGAATCAGGGATTGCTGAAGGAAGCGCTTGATTTGGTAAATTTTGACATTACCTTGATGAATAGTATGAAGCAGGCGCCAATTACGGCAAATTATGATAGCAAAGCCGCCAATACGGAGGAGCATATTATTCGCAGAGCGGCATTTGATGCTAGACAGTGAAGGAGGAAGGACATATGCGTGTAGAGGCTTACAGTAAGATTGGTCAGGTATATCAGGCAAATCAGAAGATGAGAACGAGAGAGGCAGCAAAGGGCAGTGAGCGCGATGAGCTGACTATCTCGGAGACAGCTAGGGATTATCAGACAGCAAGGCAGGCGCTTGCGCAGGTCCCAGATATTCGTGAGGACAAAGTGAGCGCCATTAAGCAGAGCATGGAGGCAGGAACCTATCAGGTTAATGCAGACAGCTTTGCGGCAAAATTAATTGCTCGCTATGAAGAGTTGTCTCTGTAAAAATAATAGAAAGGATTATATAGTATGAGTAGTTTTACATCGCTTTCGGTTGGCGTATCTGGATTGAAGGCAAATCAGCATGCGATTAATACGACAGCGCATAATTTGGCAAATGTTGATACAGAAGGATTTGTCAGGCAGCAGCCGATCTTTTCGGATACCAACTATATAGAGCTTGGAAGAAGTTCTTTATATATCTACCAAAAGGGTATTGGAACTGACCTCGCCGCGGTACGGCATATCCGTGATACCTTGCTTGACAAGGCATACCGTGTGGAGAATGGCAGGATGCAATTTTATCAATCGCAATATAATGCGATCGTTGAGATTGAGGAGGCGTTTGGAGAGCTGGAGGGGGTTGCCTTTCAGAAATATCTGACGGATTTTAATGAGGCGGTTCAGGAGATTGTAAAAGACCCTGCAAGTCAGGTGACGCGCTCCGAGTTGGTACAGAAGGCATATTCGTTCCTTTCCCGTGCAAATGCTATTTATAATAATTTGGAGACTTATCAGAATACCTTGAACACAGAGGTGGAGAATAAGGTTAATCGGATTAATGAATTAGGCGATCTGATCCATGCTCTTAATAAAAAGATCAGTCAGGCTGAGGCGGGCGATGTGGAAAATGCGAATGATTTTAGAGATCAGCGTGATAATGCCTTAGATGAATTGAGCAGCATGGTTTCCATTCGATATGCCGAAGACCCATTAAGCCATATTGTGACGGTGAAGGTGGAGGGCGTAAGCTTTGTGACAGAATCCAATGTGCATCATATGGGAACAAAGATGCTCGACACGGATAAGGATTCTGTTCTTCTGACTCCTGTGTGGCCGTATTTGAAGGATAATCCAGTATATAATCTCAAAGCGCCAGTTTCTACAAAGAATAATAATGATATTGGTTCTCTTCATGCGACTCTTTTGGCAAGGGGAAATTGCACGGCGAATTATCTGGATATACCAGATGCGGATGATTATTATGTTGAACCTGATGCGAATGGTTTTGTTGATGGAACAAAAAGCCCTGCATATAAGAGATTATACAACAATGCTATGCAAGAAGCAGCTTCCAAGCTAAAAAGAACAGATTATGGAACGGACGCCGATTATGAGGTTGCTGTGAAAGCAGAAGCATCGCTTATATTAACAACAGCAGGGATTAATGCTGGGGACTATGGAAATGGTAAGGACAGTGTTGCATTTAAACGAGATTTAAAAACATATGAGGAGGAAATAGAGCCTTCTTCCATTAAGACAGTAATGGCAGAGTTTGATCAGATGGTCAATGCCATGGTGGAATCCATGAATGATGTGCTGTGCCCGAATATTACAGCAGAGGCGCTGGATCAAAAGGCAGGAGCTGGAACACCATTGATTGGTATGACGTATGTTGATCCCAGCGGTGTAACGAGGGTGATTACAAAGGATACGAAGTTTTTTGACGTTGAGAAGGCAGGTTATGGCTGTGCGCTAAATCAGGGAAAGCCATCTATGACAGAGCTGTTTGTCAGAGACGATGTAAGCCGTTATTCTGAGATCACAGTGAATGGTCAGACATTTTATGTGTATAATGATTTCAATAAATTTGGTAATGAGTCATTATATACACTTGGCAATATTAGTGTCAATCCTGATTTGCTTCATGATTTTACTCTTCTTCCATTGTCGACCAAGGACGGCGGCGAGGATCGTGCCCGCGCAGAAGCGTTGGGAGAGGCTTGGGATAATGCATCCTTAAAGCTGACACCATCCTATAATACGCAGAAGAAGTTTTTAGATTATTATACAGAATTTACCGGGCAGATGGCTAATGCCGGAGATATGTATACAAATATGATTGATTATCAGGACGATTTGACAACGGGCATTAATGACGGGCGTCAGCGCATCACAGGGGTATCTTCGGATGAAGAGCTGACGAATCTGATTAAGTTCCAAGCTGCATACAATGCTTGTTCTAGATATATCAATGTGGTAGATGAGATGCTGGAGCATCTGGTGACAAGATTATAAAAAGAAAGTGGTGAAAATATGCCGAATACGTTTTTTGGCTTAACGATAGGATCAAGTGGATTAAATGCAGCGAATATTGCATTGAATACAACGTCGCATAATATTGCAAATATTGAGACAGAAGGGTATTCCAGACAGAAAATTGATGCGACGGCGGCAGATGCTCTCAGAATGTATTCTCATTATGGGATGCAGGGCAGTGGTGTGGCGGTCAATAGTGTAAAACAGATCAGAGATTCTTATTATGATCATAAATACTGGAATAACAATAAACAGACCGGTGAACACAATATCAAGCATCATTATACAAAGCAGATTGAGGAGCTTTATTATAATGAGATGACAGATTCCGGCTTTACAAAATACTATGGAAATTTTTGTAATTCACTGGATTCTCTGTCTGCTACTCCTTCGCAGATTGAGCTTAGAAATCAGACGATCGAGGGAGGCCAGACTCTGGCGGATTATTTTAATAATATAGCGCAAAATCTTATGTCTTATCAGGATGAAACAAATTCTCAGATTAAGATGGTTCTTGACAGAATTAATACCATTGCAGAGAATATCGCTTCTTTAAATGGACAGATTAGCACATTGGAGATGAATGGTGGGTTTGCCAACGATTTGCGTGATAAGAGAAACACGCTGGTGGATGAGCTGTCAGGGCTTGCCGGGATCTCGATCAAAGAAGTGGACTCTCCTACAGGAAGTACATATTATGATATCAAGATCGCGAATCAGACGTTGGTGTATGGAACAAAATACCATACGTTGCATGTGGAGGCGAAGCCATCCGATGAGAAGCGCCATGACACGGATATGGCGGGACTTTATGAGATTAAGTGGAGCCATGGTCAGGTATTTGACACTTATAATGAGACTCTGAGCGGCGAGCTGATGGGGTACATACAGATAAGAGATGGAGATAATCTGGTAACGCCAATATGGCCAAAAACTGGTACGGGTCAAGCTGTAGACTACAAAGGTGTGCCATATTATATGGAGCAGACAAATCAATTTGTGGCTGAGTATGCAAGGCAGTTTAATACGATTCATATGAACGGGCAGGACCTAGATGGAAATTCGACAGCCGAGGTTCCGTTTTTCACTATTAAAAATATGACAGTAGATCAGATGAAGGATGAGATAGTAAAAACAGGAGCATTGATCACTTATACTGGCACAAATGCGCAATGGGATCAACTGATTAAGAATTATAGAGAAAATAACCCAACTTCGACATTACCAGATGCTGATATAAAAACCCAGATATTAAACGAATATATAACTGAATATAAGTCAGCTAATAAGGTCCCAGATGGTGCTACAGATGCAGATGTAGAAAAGCTTATGAAAGAGGAAGGCTTTCTTGTCACTATGACAATCACAAAAAAAGAGCAGATTACAACGGAGCATATTGTAAATTATATCTCGGATAATATTACAGCTGAAAATGTCTGTGTGAATCCTGACTTGATTCAAGATAATCGTAAGATGGGTACAGCAGGCACGATTAAGGATGGTGTGGAAACACCAGATGTTGCGACACAGTTAGCAAATCTTCGTAAGCAGAAGACTTTCCGCGGCGGTATGCCGGAGGAATGGGTACAGAGTCTTTTGTCCGTAGCTTCCATTGATGCAGAATCGGCGAGAGATATGTACACAAATCACGGAAATATTGGAGATGCTATTATCAATCAGCGGTTGTCTGTGATGGGTGTTGATAAAGAAGAGGAAGCAGTTGCACTGGTAAAGTATCAGCATATGTATGAGCTTTCTTCTAAGGTAATTAGTGTGATGAATGAGATATATGACAGGCTGATTAATCAGACTGGTGTATAGGAGGATTATTTATGAGAATTACAAATGGAATGATGACCAATAATACATTGTCTCATATTAACTTAAATAAGTTAAATATGGATAAGTACAGCACACAAGAATCTACCGGAAAGAAGATTCAAAGACCATCCGACGATCCGATTATTGCGATTCGTGCGCTTCGTTTTCGCAGTCAGTTGGCGGAGATCACACATTATCTTGACAAAAATGTGAAGGATGCAGAGTCTTGGTTAAGTTTGTCTGAGGAGGTTTTATCAGGCGTCAGCGATACTTTGTCCAGTATGCAGAAATATCTTGATCAGGGTGCCAATGATCCACTGGATACACAGGATAGAGGGGCAGTTATAAAGACATTAAAGGGATATCGAGATCAGATCTATCAGGATGCAAATTATGATTTTGCTGGAAGACGAATTTTCTCAGGATATAAGACGGATACAGATATGATCTTCGCAACTAACGAAAATGTAAAATATAAGATTACGGAGAAGCTAAATTATAATGATTTTGACACGATTAGTAAAGTATATAATAAAGTAGATATAACAAAAGAGCCTTACTATATTGATTCGTCGACAAATGCTGCAGATGCAGCAGCAAATGGCGGGGAACCTAGCCCAGATGATAAAACAGATATTCATAGGTTGCGTCTTGCTTATGAGGGGCTATTGGAAAAGGATGCAAATGGAAAAATATTACAACCTAATCTTACTTTTACTGTGCCGACGGGAGCAACTGTGTCAGTGGGAGGTGCTGTGCAGACAATTCCAGAGGGAAGCAAGATAAAGAGTCCATCAGGAGAACTAATTGGACCAGACGGATCGGTTATTGCATCACCGAATCCATCTGACAAAACGGAAATTACCATAGGCGGTCAAAAGATAACTCTACCAGATAATTTTAAGGTAGTAGCGCCTGATACAGATGGGAAATATTATCAAGATGGAGACAAGGCGACTTATTCAACAGAATTAGATCCATATAGACCGGGAGATAATGAGATTTATTTCTTAAGTGATACAGGTGAAATAATTTTTGGTACCAATGCTTACAAGGCATTAAAAAATGAAGATATTACCGTTGAATATACCAAAACAAGTTTTGACAAAGGAGATTTGCGTCCAGAGCATTTCTTTGATTGTACACGGTATACAGAAACGGGAGCAATAGATGTTGAATTCGATGCTCATCAGCAGGATATTAATTATACGGTGAATTTCAACCAGAAGCTTAAAGTGAATTCCGAGGGAAAGAATTTCTTTTCTCATGATGTTATACGAGATTTGGATGATCTAATTGCTGGCTTAAATGAGCTTGAGCTGATTGAAGATAAGATTAAAAATATTGATAAGATGTTAGCGGATCCCGGCTATGCAGGTGAGGAAGACCAGAAAAAGCTGAAATCCATGAAGGAGGCTGCTGAGAAGGAGCGGGCTTTGCAGGGAGACATCGTGCAGAAGGGGTATGAGAAGAGTATTTCTCTATATTCTAAACATCAGGCAACAGTGGATGCAGAGATTGCGGATATCGGAAGCCGTGACAGCAGATTAAAATTAAATAAAACAAGATTGACAAATCAGAAGACAACGCTGGAGGATTTGAAGTCCAGCAATGAAGATATTAATTTGCCAGAGACAATTATTCAGCTCTCAGCGGCATCTATGGTTTATGACGCATCATTATCGGCGGCAAGCAAGGTGATTACCAAGAGCCTTTTGGACTATTTATAAAATAGGAGAGGGTAACAAGAAAGCTAGGGAGGATGCATGAAGCTAAAAACGAGAATATTTGGCGAAATTGAGATCGACGAGAGCAAGAAACTGGTTTTTGAACAAGGTATTATTGGCTATCCAGATTTTAGAGAATTTTTTCTATTGTATGATATCGAGAAAGAATCAAAGGGGGCGATTCATTGGCTACAGTCAGCAGATGATGAGTGTTTTGCATTGCCGGTAATTGATCCGTTGGTTATAAGACCTGATTATAATCCTACAATAGATGATGATCTGCTGACATCATTGGGGAAGATAGAGGATGAATATGCAGTATTTACGACAATCCGCGTACCTTCTGATATTACGCAGATGACCATTAATCTAAAAGCGCCGATTGTCATCAATGTAACAACACAGAAGGGCTGTCAGATTATTGTGGAGGATAGCAGCTATGCGGTTCGTGTCCCTGTATATGAGCTGCTTAAGAGCAGAATGGAAGAAAGGGAGACAGAAAAATAGAAGCTGCGAGGCAGCGGAAGCGAGGTTTATATGCTGGCATTATCAAGAAAAAAGGGCGAAGCCATTGTGGTGAATAACGATATTGAGCTTACCGTTCTGGAAATTAAGGGCGATCAGGTGAAGATCGGCATTTCGGCTCCTAAGACTGTTCCTATCTATCGGAAAGAGGTATATCTGCAAATACAGGAGGAGAATGAGGAGGCCGCAAGCGGTGCGGAGGCTTCCAGATTAAGGAAGCTGTTGTAAAAATTTTTGGATAGGCTAAGTATACTATTAAAAAAGCAGAAGAAGCTGTCGATATAAATATAGAGTAGAAAGGGAAGTTATTAAGCATAACACACGGAGGTGGATATCATGGGAGTAAATCAATTAGCAGGAGCGGGGGCGAGTGCATATCAGGCACAACAGGTACAGATTGTACAGCCTGCTGCGACAGACTCAAAAGTGATGGAACAGGCAACGGACGCCGCAACGACAGATACTGCGACAGTAAAAAAATCTGCTGTGGTAAAACCACAAGATAAGCAGAGGCAGGCAGGGGAAGATACCTATGCGGAGGGAAACGAGGAAGTTTCCCAAGAGAAGATTAGGAAAGCATTGGAGTCAATTAATAAGCAGCTTTCCCACACAGAATGTCAATACGGCTTTCATGACAAGACGAATCGTGTTACAATTAAGATTGTAGATAAAGATACCGAGAAGGTGATCAAGGAATTTCCGCCAGAAGAGACACTTGAGATGATTGCAAAGGCATGGGAGCTGGCAGGTATTCTTGTGGATGAAAAGCTTTAAAAAGAAAATGGTCAATGCACATTGTATTTATCATACAACATGGTATACTGTAAGAGCGAGAGATATCATCGCATAAAAGTATCAGGTGCATGGAAAGGAGCAGCATGTCAATTAGATTATCTGGCATGGTATCAGGACTTGATACCGATGCTATTGTAAAAGAATTAGTGTCCGCATACAGCAAAAAGACAGAAAGCTATGAGAAGGACAAAACAAAGCTTGAGTGGAAGCAGGAGACTTGGAAGGATCTAAATACAAAGATTTACGATCTTTACAGCCGCACGCTTGGCACACTGCGTTTTAGCAGCGCTTATAATAAGAAAAAAACCTCTATATCAGATGAGTCAAAGGCGACGATAACAACGGCTGCCAATGCAGCAAAGGGAACGCAGTCATTGGAGATTCATAAAGTGGCAGCTTCTGGGTATTTGACAGGAAGTAAGATTGATATTTATGGATTGAATGATTTATCCACAAAAACTAATTTGCGAGAGCTTGGTATTGTAGATGAGACTTCCATCAATATTCAGGTGGGTGATGGAGATATGCAGACAATTACCATGTCAGGAGATACCACCATCGGCGATTTGGTAAAACAGTTTAATGAGGCAGGGATCAATGCGAATTTTGACGAGGAGAACAAGAGGTTCTTCCTGATGTCAACGGATACGGGTAAGGAGAAGGATTTCAAGCTTTCAGGAGATTCAGATGCGATGGAGAAGCTGGGAATTTTGGCAGAAGATTATGCTTATGGGATCGGAGAGACTTGGAAGAAAGATGGCTATAATATAACAAATTCTACCAAATTGTCAGATTTGCGCGTGAATGGAGATACAACAAAAGGATTCCCGAAAACGATTAAGTGGCAGCCCTCCGGGGATGCACCCATGGAATTAAAAACAGAAAATGCGACGGTTGCTGATTTGGTTGATTTTCTTAATCAAGGTGGTGTAGAGGCAAGCTTTGATGAAAAAAATCAGAGATTTGTAATTAAAGGTGCTGATAAGCTTTCAACAGCTGAGGCATATGATTCTACGAACCCTAGTGCTGGTGACCCTGCTACATCACTTTTGAAGATACTGGGATTTGAGAGTGCCGCTGGAGTAGATATCAGCACAAAGGGAGCTGGGGTCAAGATTGACGGCGCAGATGCTCAAATTAAGCTGAACGGTGCTATTTTTGAATCAAATACCAATAATTTTAACATCAATGGCTTATCTATTAATATTAAAGAGACGACCGCAAAGGCGGACGGAAGCGGCTATAATGAGGTTAAGATAGTAACAGATACGGATGTAGATGGGATCTACAATACAATCAAGGATTTCATTAAGCAGTATAATGAGCTGATCAATGAGATGGATTCTCTGTACAATGCAGACAGGGCGAAGGATTACGAGCCTCTGACAGATGAAGAGAAGGAAGCGATGTCAGAGAAAGAGGTGGAGAAGTGGGAGGAGAAGATTAAAAAATCTCTTCTTAGACGCGATACCACTTTGAGCAGTATATCTTCCATGATGAAGACAGCAATGTTAAAGAGCTTTACTGTCAATGGACAGCAGATGAGTTTGTCAACTTTTGGAATACTGACTGGAAACTATTTTACTACTAAGGACAATGAGAAAAATGCGTTCCATATTGATGGTGATCCAGATGATTCTACCGTTTCTGCTAATGAAGATAAGCTGAAGAAAGCGATTGCAGCAGATCCAGACGGTGTGGCAGATTTCTTCTCCCAGTTTACCACAAATCTGTACAATGAGCTGAATGAGAAAATGAGAGGTACCACACTGAGCAGTGCCTTTACCGTTTACAATGATAAGCAGATGACTTCTGAGATGAATCAGATTAATAAGCAGATCAGCAAATGGGAAGATTATGTATCGCAGCAGGAGGAATTCTGGTATAGTAAGTTTACTGCGATGGAGAAGGCATTGGCACAGCTTCAGTCCAGCACCAGCGCATTATCGGGCTTACTGGGCAGTTGATAGAGGGAGGATACCATTATGGCAATGCCTACAGGATATTCCGCTTATCAGAACAATAAGGTTATGACGGCAAGTCCTGCGGAATTAACTTTAATGCTCTATGAGGGGGCGATCAAATTCTGCAATATTGCAATTATGGGAATTGAGCAGAATGATGTTCCAAAGGCACACACGAATATCACAAAGGTAGAAGCAATTATAGAAGAGTTTCGTTCCACACTGGATTTTAAATATCCGGTGGCGAAGGATTTTGACGAAGTATATAAATATTTATATGACAGATTGGTGGAGGCAAATCTCAAAAAAGATAAGGAAATATTAGAAGAGGTTTTGAAGCATTTGCGTACAATGAGAGATACTTGGAAGGAAGTAATGAAACAGGGAAAGCATCCTAGTGTATAAGGATGATTGTAATATCACGATCGATCCTGTGATATACAGGAGGAAAAGCAGTATTGCAGACAGGGTTTGCAATATGCGGGGGTATAAGGATGGAATATAGTGTGGATTACGTTCAGGTATTGATCGACAGTCTGCAGAAGAAAGTGAAGCTTCTGGATAAAATTATTCAGATAGATGAAGAACAGAGACAACTGGCAGCGGCGCAGAAGCTGGATTTGGATCAGCTAGATGAGACAGTAAAAAGAAAATCAGACTATATTGACGAGCTGAATAAGTTAGATGAAGGATTTCAGCTTATTTACGACAGAGTGAAGCCGAGCCTTCAGGGAGAGCCCGAAAAACATAAAGAAGGAATTGCCGTATTAAAACAGCTTATCAGTGAGATCACAGATAAGAGTGTGGCAATCCAAGCAGAGGAGGAGCGAAATCGTCAGGCAATCGCAGGACATTTTGCCACCTACAAAAAAGAGATTCGCCAGTTTAAGGCAAGCCGCGATGCGACAAGTAATTATTATAAAAGCATGAATAAGCTGCAAAATGTGCAGCCAGTATTTATGGATAAGAAAAAATAATGAAACAGACAGCCCACAGGAAAGTAGAAAATGTGGGCTGTTTTTTTTAAGTTTTTTATAAAATCTCTTGTGCTGATGCTCCAAAATGCATTATACTATGTAGAGAGACAAGGATTTGAGGAGAAAGGAAAAGGGGGATGCAACATGAAAGAGAAAACGCAACAAAAATATCGCTTTAACGACATGGCGGAGCGCTGTATACGTGTGAACCAGATGCTTTGGATTATTAGCTTAGAGAGCTTGGGAGTTCTGGTTATCTATCTGATAAACAGGTTAATGACAAACAGCATATCATCTTCTACCGCATATGGCAATATCGTCCTATGTTTTATATTTATCATACTGGACACAGCGCTATTTTATAAAAATAAAAAATGGAAGCATTTTAGATATATTCTTGTGGCTGAGATAGGTTTGGAATATTTTTTAATTTCTGTTCAATCCGATGCGACATTTGAGAAATTTGCATTGATCGGAATATTGGTGGTAACATCACTTTTCTATGACAGGAAATTTCAGCGTAATCTTGTAGCATTATATGGCGGGCTATATTTTATCTGTTTTAGTATCCAATATAGTAAGGGAATTGTTGAATTAAACATGAATACCATGGCAGAAATTATTATTATCTATATGGTATTAATTATATTATATCAGAATAGCTCTGTAGGAAAGCAATTTAGTGATGATTCGCTGGGAAAACAGGAGGAGCAGGGAGAGCGTCAAAAGGAGATGCTTGCCGATGTTCTTAATATTTCCCGTGAAGTGAAGGGGGAGGCAGAGAGAGCGAAGACGTTGCTTGACAGTCTGTATCAATCTTCTGATACCGTCAATCAGAATATGCAGGAGATAACCTCTGCAACCAACACGACGGCAGAAAATGTCGTTGAGCAGAATAATATGACACATTCCATACAGGAGGCGATCGAGGAGACGGTAAGACGCTCTGAGCGTATGGTGCAGATAGCAGGAGAGTCCAATGAGAATATTAAGACGAATATACAAACCATAGATGAATTAAAAACACAGGCGGAGAATATCTCCCAGACCAACGAAAAGGTCACAGAATCTATGGGAAAGCTACAGCAAAAAACAGAGGAAGTAAAAGAAATAGCCAGTATTATATTCAGTATATCCAGCCAGACAAATCTGCTGGCGCTCAACGCTTCCATCGAGAGTGCAAGGGCAGGAGAGGCGGGGAGAGGTTTTGCAGTAGTGGCGGAACAGATTCGCCAGCTCTCGGAACAGACAAGACAATCGACAGAAAACATTTCGAAAATTGTTATTGAGCTAAATCATAATGCAGAGGAAGTGGTGGAAAAAGTAGAAAATTCCATTCAAGCAGCAGGAAGGCAGAATAAGATGATTCTCACTGCCGCAGAGGATTTTCAGAAATTGGATAATAATATAGCGGTCTTGTTACAGGAAATCAAGGAAATAGATGGACGGATTTCCCATCTGTCCGATTCCAATAATCGAATTGTAGAAAGTATATCACAGCTATCCGCTATGACGGAGGAGATCACAGCGAGCGCGGATCAGGCTGCGATGATTTCTAAGGAAAATCTGGAACACGCATCGGAGGCGCAAACGGCATTGGATACCATAAATCAGACAACAGAGAGAATGGATAAGTATCTTTGAGAGCATAGGACTTTGAGAAGAGCTTTGTTTGAGAACAGCGAGAATGGAATAGAAAGAATAGAAAGATAAGGAAGGAATCCCAGAATTTGGGATTCCTCTTGTTTTTTATAGTAAGTCAGGGTATAATAACCTGATAAGGACAGGGATTTTCCTGATTATATGCGGTTTGGCGCGGAATTGAGGTTAATGTATGAAAATTAAGGTTTCTGATTATATTGCGAAAAGGTTGGTACAGGAGGGGATTACGCATGTGTTTTCTGTGACGGGCGGAGGAGCCATGCATCTAAATGATGGTCTTGGGCATGAACCGGGTCTGACTTGTATCTATAATCATCATGAACAAGCGTGTGCGATTGCGGCGGAGAGCTATGCAAGGCTGCATAATACAATCGCAGCCGTTTGTGTGACGACAGGGCCCGGCGGAACCAATGCGATCACGGGCGTGCTTGGCGGTTATCTGGATTCGATCCCAATGCTGATATTGTCTGGGCAGGTAAGATATGATACAACTGCCAGAAGTACGGGGCTTAAGCTTCGCGCTATGGGAGATCAGGAGTTTGATATAACCTTGGCGGTAGGCTGCATGACGAAATATTGCGAGATGGTGGTTGATCCTGCGCGCATCCGCTATGCCTTGGAGAAAGCATTGTATCTGGCGCAGACAGGCAGGCCGGGACCGTGCTGGCTGGATATTCCGCTCAATGTTCAGGGAGCTTTTGTGGAGGAAGAAGAGCTTGTGGGCTTTGATCCAAAAGAATTGGATAAGGAGGTGCCAGAAGTATCAGAGGAGCTTGTCGAGCTTGCCCTTTCGATGCTTCGGCAGGCGGAGCGCCCCGTGTTTTATGCGGGGAATGGAATCCGCATTGCGGGCGCACATGCATCCTTTATGGAAGTTGTAGAGAAATTAAATATTCCCGTTGTGACGGGCTGGGATAGTATTGACGCTATCTATAATGACCATCCGCTTTATGTGGGAAGGGGCGGTATTATGGGGGATCGTGCTGGAAATTTTGCCGTGCAGAACAGTGATCTGGTTTTGGCGGTGGGAAATCGGTTAAGTATCCGTCAGGTTGGTTATAATTATACCACGTGGGCGCGAGAGGCTAAGGTGATTATGGTAGATGCCGATGCGGAGGAGCTTAGAAAGCCGACGCTACATGTGGAGCTGCCAATTCATGCCGATGCGAAGGATTTTCTTGAGAAGCTTATAAGTAAGCTGTCCGATGCGGATCGCTTTGCAGGGGAGGAATGGCTTTCTGCGTGCCGCGGATGGAAGGAACAATATCCTGTAGTTCAGGAGAAGCATTATCAAGCAGGGGACAGGGCAAATGTCTATGCATTGATCCATGAGCTGAGCAAAAGGCTTTCTGAGGGGCAGGTGACGGTAGTTGGGAATGGATCTGCCTGTGTGGTGGGCAGTCATGCTTATATCATTAAGAAGGGGCAGAGATTTATTATTAATTCTGCGGTGGCTTCCATGGGCTACGATCTTCCGGCGGCGATAGGAGCGTGTCTTGGTGAGTATGGAAACCGCGTATTGCAGAAAAACGGCGGGATGGAAGGGATTCAGGATGTGATTCTGGTGACAGGAGAAGGAAGTATCCAGATGAATTTGCAGGAGCTGCAGACCATTATTCATCATAAGTTGCCGATTAAGATTTTCTTGATTAATAATCAAGGGTATCATTCTATTCGGCAGACGCAGAAGAATTTCTTTGGGGAGCCGCTTGTTGGGATTGGTTATGACAGCGGAGATTTGAGCTTTCCAGATATGAGCAAACTCGCGGCTGCATATGGCTATCCTTATAAGAGAATTGAGAAAAATGAGGAGCTTGCGGGGGTACTGGATGAAGTGCTAAAGGCAGAAGGCCCCTATATCTGTGAGATTATGGTGACAACGGATCAGAATTTTGAGCCGAAATCGGCGACGAAGCGTCTGCCGGACGGCACGCTGGTATCTCCGCCGCTTGAGGATCTTGCTCCATTTTTGCCGGAGGAAGAGCTAAGGAAAAATATGTTCATTCCAGTGATAGGACATTAAATCGTTTTGTTGGGCAGGGAATTTTATGAGAGAGATAAAGACAGCCGTAATTACCGGGGCGACTGGAATGATAGGGACGGCACTGGCGCAGCTTCTCTGCGCCGAGGGCATCACGGTGGCAGCATGTGTCCGTCCGGGCTCAAAAAAAGCGGCAAGGCTTTTGGAGTCAGATAAGCTGCATAAGATTGCGATAGAGCTGGAAGACTTAAAGGAAGAAAGAACATTCGAGCAGCTTTCGGATGTGGTTGGTTCGGCGGATGCGTTTTTCCATCTGGGATGGGCGGGAACTTTTGGAGAGGAGAGAAATCAGATGTTTCTTCAAAACCAAAATATCCGCTGTACGCTGGATGCAGTCAAGCTTGCCAGCCGGCTTGGCTGTCAGGTGTTTGTGGGCGCTGGTTCTCAGGCGGAATACGGGAGAGTGAAGGATGGGGTGCGCCTTGCGGGGGACACGCCTGCCTTTCCTGAAAATGGCTATGGGATCGCCAAGCTTGCCGCGGGACAAATGAGCCGAATTTATAGCAGAGAGCTGGGAATAAGCCATATTTGGATGCGGATCTTAAGTATCTATGGACCGTGGGATACAGAGAAGACGATGGTGATGTCTGCCATTGACGCTCTGATAAGGGGCGAAAGGCCAGTATTTTCTAAGGGTGAGCAGCTCTGGGATTATCTCTATGTAAAAGACGCGGCGCGGGCGCTCTATCTTGCCTCTGTGAGGGGGAAGGATGGGAGTGTCTATCCACTTGGCAGCGGGCAGGTGAAGCAGTTAAAAAACTATATCACGCAGCTCCGCGATGCGGTGGAGCCGTCTGCTGCGCTTGGAATAGGAGAGCTTCCCTACCGTCCGGGACAGGTGATGTATCTGTGTGCAGATATTCGTGAATTGACAAAGGATACAGGCTTTGTGCCAAACTATACCTTTGAGGAGGGAATTCGGGAAACGGTTGCGTGGAAGCGCTCTGTCGTGCAGGCGGCGGCCGGAGCGGTGGAGCGTGAAAGAGCGGCGCAGAAATGAGGAAAAGATGAAGAAAATCAGTGTGGTAATTCCATGTTATAATGAGGAGGAGAATGTAGGTCCTATTAGTGAGGCAGTGATAGCAGAATTTAAGAAATCTCTTCCACAATATGATTATGAAATTATATTTATAGATAATGATTCTCAGGATAGTACAAGGGAATTGCTGCGGGGATTGTGCGAAAAGAATCATAGGATTAAGGCGATACTAAACGCCAAGAATTTTGGGCAGTTTAAGTCGCCGTATTACGGGCTTTTGCAGGCGACAGGAGATTGCGCGATATTGCTGGTGGCGGATTTTCAAGACCCCGTGGAGCTGATCCCACGATTTGTCGCAGAGTGGGAGAAAGGGTTTCGGATTGTTTCCGGCATCAAGACCAGCAGCAAGGAAAATAAGATGATGTACTTTCTTCGAAGCTGTTATTATAAGCTTATTAAGAAGCTGTCCGATGTGGAACAGATAGAGCATTTTACGGGATTTGGATTGTATGACAGAAAATTTATAGAGGTATTAAAGCAGTTAGACGATCCGACGCCTTTTCTTCGGGGAATTGTGGCGGAGCTGGGATTTCGCAGGAAGGATATTGAATACGAGCAGCCAAAGCGCCGCGCCGGCAAGACCAGCAATAATTTTTACCGCCTCTATGATGCAGCCATGCTAAGTATTACCTCGTACACAAAGGCAGGGCTTCGGCTTGCCACATTTTTTGGATGTATCTGTTCTGTGATCAGCATGATAATCGCTGTGGTTTATCTGGTGATGAAGCTGATCTACTGGGATTGGTTTACGGCAGGGATGGCGCCCGTGCTGATAGGAATGTTTGTGCTGGGATCGATACAGTTATTTTTTGTTGGGCTGCTTGGGGAATATATCTTGACCATGAACGCACGCATTATGAAGCGGCCGCTGGTTGTGGAAGAGGAGAGAATTAATTTTGAAGAGGATCAAGACACTTCTGACAAATAAGATGGTTCAAGATGGAGTACTTTCGATTGGGGCCAAGGTAATTTTTTTCCTTGTGTTAAAGTTTCTGATTGAACCGTGGATGAATGTCCGCATGGGGGATTCTGGTTTTGGGCATTATGTGCTGGTTTTGGGATATATCAGTATCCTTGCTTACAGCTTTGGAGAGGCGCTGAATCATATTCGCGTGCTGAATCAGTCCAAGGATGAGAGCCGTGCGGCGGGATACCGCGTGATTGCCGCGGTGGAGGCGGCTGTCACGTTTTTTGTGCTGTTTTTTTATGCGGTGGCGCTGGAACAGGAGAGTATGGTAAATGGCGCTATGCTGGGCCTTGCTGGCGCGCTGATGATGCTTCGTTTGTATTCAGAATGTATGTTTCGGATTGAGATAAATTACCGAAGGATTCTTTTGTCCTCCATTCTGATGGCGGCAGGATATCTGGCAGGATATTGGTTTTTTACCATGGGTGCGCCGTGGTATCTCATTCTAATACTGGGAGAGGCGGCAGCCGTTCTGTATGCAGGTATAGCGGGGAAGGCGTTTGCAGTGCGGCATGTGCGCAGTGCGGCCGGGGAGTTTTCTGAAAGATTTCGTCAGATTGCAAGAAATACCATGACGTTGACATCCTCCTATCTGGTAAGCTATGCATTGATTTATCTGGATCGTTTTCTAGTAGCGTGGCTGTTAAGCGATGAGCTGGTAAGCATCTATTATATCTCCACCACCTATGGGAAATGTGTGGCTTTGGTGATTCCTCCCATTACGGCGGTGCTTTTAAGCAATATCTCCAAGGGGCTTCTGCCTCTTGACAGGCGCATGGTGAACCGAGTAGTTGCAGGTTCTTTGGGCGCGATCCTTTTATTTTTTACGGCGGGCCTTGTCGTCTCAAGAGTGATGGTATATGTATTGTACCCCTCCTCTTATCTGGCATGTCTGCCTATTATGGATATTGGAAATTTGGCGCAAATCGTATATTATAGTTGCAGCATTGTAAATATGCTGGCGATTCGCTTATGTCCGATGAGGCTTCAGGTAAAGGTGGAGGTAAGTTATGCGGTTCTTTTTATCGCCTCGGCGTATATCGGAGCGGGAAGCTTTGGGCTTACGGGGCTTGCAGTGGGCACGCTGGCAGCAAATACAGCGCGATTTTTTATGTTAGCTTTTCCCGTATACAAGCAGCTTAAGAAAAATGAGGCATGTGGTGAAAAGGAAGTATATGGCTGATAGATTATGAGCAGGCGGCGGGACGGATAGGGAATATCTGCGTTGACTAGCAGAAAAAGCTAGGAGAAAGTGAGGAACATATGAAAGTGGCAGTGGCAGAAATAGACGATAACAAGCATGACAAGTGCACGATAGAACAGATTAGAGGGTATAAAACATTATGAAACTGGCAGAAAAGCTGACAGCCCAGACCTTTGTAAAAGGATTTCAGACTTTGAGGGAGGAGGGAGTGGCAGCCTTTTATAAAAAGCTTAAGGCCAGACTTCGACCTGCCATAGAATATCACAAATGGCAGGAAGAGAATGGACCGTCCAAGGAGGAGCTTGACAGGCAGAGAAATGCGACATGGGAGACCATGCCGCTTTTCAGCATTATTGTGCCGCTTTATCGCACGCCGGAGAAGTATCTGAGAGAGATGATTGCGTCCGTGATACGACAGACTTATTCCAACTGGGAGCTGTGCCTTTCCGACGGTTCAGGGACGGCAGCGGGTGAGGAGGCTGATTTGGAGCGGATAGTGGAGGAGTATCGCAGAAGTTATCCCAATATCCGCTATATCCGTTCTGATAAAGCGCTTCCCATACCGGAAAATACCAATCAGGCGCTTGCTCTCGCATCAGGGGAGTATCTTGTTTTTTTGGATCATGACGATACCTTGTCAGAGGATGCGTTATATGAGGCGGCTAAGGCGGCGGAGAATGGAGCAGAGCTTTTGTACAGCGATGAGGATAAGCTCGATATTCGAACAGGAAAATATTTTATGCCGCATTTTAAGCCAGATTTTAATATAGATCTGCTGCGGAGCGTAAATTATATTTGTCATTTATGTATCATAAAAAAAGAGCTTGCGGACAGGATAGGCGGCTTTCTGCCAGAAATGAACGGAGCGCAGGACTATGATTATATATTGCGCGCTGTCGAGCAGACAGAGCATATTGTGCACATTCCAAAGGTTCTTTATCATTGGCGTGCACATGAGAATTCGACGGCAGAGAACCCAGAGAGCAAACGATATGCCTTTGAGGCAGGCAAAAAAGCGCTTCTTGCGCATTATCAAAGGCTTGGGCTGCCGGCAGTGCCGGAGGATGGCATCTCTCCCGGCATTTATCGGACAAGATACCAATGGGACAGAGAGCCTTTGGTATCGGTGTTGATCCCCAATAAGGATCACATTGAGGATTTGGAGAAATGCTTACAGAGCCTTGAGCGTTCTTCTTACCAGAATAAGGAAATACTCATTATCGAAAATAACAGCGAAAATGCAGAAACCTTCGCTTACTATAAAAAGCTGGAAAAAGAGAACAAGCAGGTGAAGGTGGTGACATGGAAGGGCGAGGGCGGCTTTCATTATTCTGCCATTAATAATTTCGGCGCTGGCTTTGCGCAGGGAGAGTATCTGCTATTATTAAACAACGATATTGAGCTGATTGGAACGGAGACGCTGCGGGAGATGATGGGCTTTGCGATGCGTCAGGAGGTTGGTGCCGTCGGAGCTAGGCTTTATTTTGCAGATAATACCATCCAGCATGCAGGTGTGGTAATCGGCTTTGGCGGGATCGCAGGCCATGCTTTTGTCAATCAGAGGCGGGAGGAGCTGGGATATTTTGCCCGCGCGATGTGTCAGCAGGATTACAGCGCAGTGACGGCGGCGTGTATGCTGACGAGGGCGGAGGATTATAGAAGCGTGGGCGGTCTGAGCATGGAGCTTTCTGTGGCGTTTAACGATATTGATTATTGCATGAAATTAAGAGAACGGGGCAAGCTTATCGTATATAATCCATATGCAGAGGCATATCACTATGAGTCAAAGTCCAGAGGCGCGGAGGACACACCGGAGAAGGTGCTTCGTTTTCATAAGGAGATCTTGATCTTTGGGGAACGCTGGAAGGAAATAGTACAAAAGGGCGATCCATATTATAATCCAAATTTGACGCTTGAGAGGGCTGATTTTTCCTTAAAGACAAAAAAGGAGCGCTTAAAGCCGACGGGGTATTATATGGAGCTTGTGAGAAAAGAGGTAGAGAAGGAGAGCGGCAGAGAATGGACGTGACGGTAATTATTCCAAATTATAATGGAAAGCATTTGTTAAAGGCCTGTCTGGATTCCATAAAAGCACAGAGCAGGGCTGATTTTGTGACGATGGTGGTTGACAATGGCTCCACAGACGGAAGTGTCAATTATATACGGCAGGAATATCCATGGGTGAAGCTGATTGAGAGAGACAGAAATTATGGCTTCTGCAATGCAGTAAACACGGGAATCCACATGTCAAAAACGAGATATGTGCTCCTGCTGAACAATGACACAGAGGCAGACAAAGACTTTGTGAAAGAGCTGTACCGCATGATCAAAAAAGATCGGCGGATTTTCTCCGTCAGCAGCAAGATGCTGAATTATCATCACAGGGAGCTTATGGATGATGCCGGGGATATGTACAGCATTGTCGGCTGGCAGTTCCAGCGCGGCGTAGGGCGCGAGGCAAAATATTATCAAAAGGCAGCTTCTGTGTTTTCCTCCTGCGCAGGAGCGGCGATATACAGGCGCGAGGTATTTGAGAAGATAGGATATTTTGACGAAAATCACTTTGCCTATCTGGAGGACATGGACATTGGCTATCGCGCCAAGATCTATGGATATAAAAATCTGTTCTGTCCGTCCGCCGTGGTGTATCATGTCGGAAGTGCGACAAGCGGGTCGAAATACAATGAATTTAAGGTGCGCCATTCCTCCCGCAATAGTGTGTACCTAAATTATAAGAATATGCCGCTTGTACAGCTTATCCTAAATTTTCCGGCTTTGCTTTCCGGCTGGCTTGTAAAATGGCTTTATTTTGCCAAAATAGGCTTTGGAAGCACCTATATCGAAGGGTTGTTTGAGGGTTTTCGCACTCTGGATCGAGTGAAGAAGGTGCCATTTTGCAAAAAACATATAAAAAACTACATTATGCTGGAAATAGAGCTTTTCGGCAACCTTTTTTTGTATCTATATGAGCTTATAAGAAGGAAGCTTCATGTCTAATTTGGTAACTTTAATCAAATATTAAGAATTGAGACAGCTTTTTTTGATTGTACTTTTATGGCGAAAGATGTATGATAGTACGGAATAAGGGAAAGGAGACGGTGAGAGCTTGATAAAGGATAACCAGAAGTATTTTAACAGGTTCCATGTGGTGATGGATGCGTGCATCATAGCTATTTCCTATATACTGGCATATTATATCCGTCTGGAGTCAGGAATTTTTCCAGTTACGGGGGCGGAGGAGCGTCTGAGTACGGCGGTCTATATGTTCCCTCTTCCTTTGATAATTCCTGCTTACTTGATTTTGTACACAGCATTTCGTCTTTATACACCAAAGCGCGTACAGGGAAGAAGACTGGAATTTTCCAATATAGTCAAGGCAAATACAGTGGGGTTGGCTATCTTTATCGTCGTATTATATCTGATTGAGATGCCAGATTTTTCCAGATGGATGATCGCGATCTTTTACGCCATAAATATTGTGCTGGAGACATTAGGAAGAAATGCCATCCGCTATGTGCTCCGCTCCATGCGGGAGAGGGGCTTTAATCTGAAGCACATCCTGCTGGTCGGCTACAGCCGCGCGATGGAGGGATATATTGACCGGATTGAGTCGAATCCACAGTGGGGCTATGTTGTGAGAGGAATTCTCGATGATAAGGTTCCGGCAGGAACAGAGTACAAAGGAGTGAGAGTGCTTGGCTGCATCGACAATCTAATGGTGATTCTGCCAGAAAATAAGCTGGATGAGATAGCGATCACGCTGAGTATCTCGGAATATGCGAGACTGGAGGAGATTGTAAATATGTGTGAAAAATCCGGTGTACATACGAAGTTTATCCCGGATTATAACCATATTATACCAACAAAGCCATATACAGAGGATCTGCTGGGGCTTCCTGTGATCAATATACGCCATGTCCCGCTGACCAACACGCTGAATATGGTGATAAAGCGCGGGATGGATATTGTGGGAGCGATTGGCTGCCTGATCCTGTTCTCCCCCATTATGCTCACGGCTGCGCTGTTAATTAAGCTGACTTCTCCCGGACCTGTGATCTATTCTCAAGAGCGAGTAGGGCTTCACAATAAAGCATTTAAGATGTACAAGTTTCGCTCAATGGAAGTGAAGGAGGAGAAAAATGGTTGGACAAAGCAGAACGATCCCCGCGTCACGCCGATAGGAAGGATAATCCGTAAGTTCAGTATTGATGAGATGCCGCAGTTTTACAATGTACTCATTGGAAATATGAGCCTTGTGGGGCCAAGGCCGGAGCGCCCCTTTTATGTAGAGAAATTCCGCGAGGAGATACCGCGCTATATGGTCAAGCATCAGGTACGTCCGGGCATGACGGGCTGGGCGCAGATCAATGGGTATCGTGGAGATACCTCCATACGCAAGCGCATTGACTGCGATCTGTATTATATTGAAAACTGGACGATGGGATTTGACGTAAAGATATTGTTTCTTACATTATTTAAGGGATTTATCAATAAAAATGCCTATTAGGGAGGATATACAACATGGCTGAGAGGGAACGTGAACAGGAGCGAAGAAGGGCTCGCATTGCAAAGAAAAAGGCGAGAAGGAAAAGAAGAAAGCGGATACTTTTGTTGTTTGAGGGGCTGTTAATCCTTGTGCTGCTGGTGGGGGCCTATGTGGCACTAAAGTTTGACAAGCTGAATATCACGCCGATTAATGCAGACAAGGACATTCATTTTAATCCTCAGGTGAAGGACAATACGACCTTAAAGGAGTACACCAATATTGCACTGTTTGGAATAGATTCCAGAGATGAGAGTTTGGATGATGGAAATCGAAGTGATACGATGATAGTCGCCAGTATTAACAATAAGACGCATGAGGTAAAGCTGGTATCTGTATACCGAGATTCTTATCTTATGATTCCAAGAGATGAGGATATTAGGTATGACAAAGCGAATCTTGCCTATTTCTATGGCGGACCGAAGATGTCCATCAATCTGCTAAATACAAATCTGGATTTAGATATTACAGACTTTGTGTCCGTGAATTTTTCTGCTCTCATTGACACAATTGACGCACTTGGCGGCATTGATATAGAAATTAATGACTATGAGCGCCAGTATATAAACGGATATATGACAGAGACAAGCAAGATTACAGGGAAGGAGATCGTGCCGCTCAATGAATCAGGGCTTGTGCATCTAAATGGGCTTCAGGCAACTTCCTACTGTCGAATCCGACAGACCAAAGGAGACGATTACAGAAGAACAGAACGTCAGCGACTGGTAATCTCAAAGATTGTGGAGAAAGCGAAGAAGGCGGATCTGCTCACATTAAATTCCTTGATTGATAAGGTGCTGCCTAATGTATCAACCAGCCTTGAGGTGACAGAGATCTATAATCTTGCAAAAGATGCTGCTAAATATGAGCTGGTGGATAATACGGGTTTCCCGTTTGATTTGCAGAGCAAAGATATGGGAAGTAAAGGAGATTGTGTAATACCTCTGAATCTGGAGAAGAATGTGAGCAAACTGCATGAGTGGCTGTTTGGCGCACAGGAGTATCAGGTGTCAGAAAAAGTAAAGGAGATAAGCAGCAAGATTAAGAGTGACAGCGGACTTGGCGGGGATTAATATAGTTTGAGAGATATTCTATTTGTCGGATCTAATTTAATTGCCTTTTACTGGGCGATGGAAGTTACCTAAACGTATAAGTTTTTGTAAAGATAAGTTGTATAGTCATTTTCGGAAAGGGTCCGCGCAGAGAATCGCCTATAGTCCTCCGTCACCCCGCTCTCGCTTAGTGAAAAACGTAGCGGGCACTAAGCTCGTGAACTACCTCGCTAACTGCCGACGTTTTTCAATAGGTGCCTTG